>JAYWHQ010000116.1:0-1585 GCA_043777655.1 Allobosea sp.
TTCTTGTCGAGAAACAGGATGCGGAACTGTTCCCGCTCGCTGAACGCCATGGCAGCGCGGCAATATTCGATCACGCTGCTCCAGGAGGACAGCACGGCACGGCGCGTGACGGCGCCCTTGGCAAGCCTGCGAGCAGCGCCTTCGACAATCTTGAGATCAAGCACGCTGGAGGCACCAAGACCTGGCGTCTCGGCCAGCCTTGCGGCCGGCGCGCCAATGACTTCGGCAAAGGAGCCAAAGCGCCTGATCAGGTTTTTCGCCAGAGGCTTCACGTCGCGGCGCGGGATGGAGCGGAAAAGCACAAGCTCCAGCAGCTCATAATCGGGCAGGGCGTCGGCGCCCGCCTCGACAAAACGCTCCCGCAGCCGGTCGCGATGGCCGAGATAGTGCGGATCATCAGGGTCGGGCTTGCCTGTCATGGCGCTGGCGTCGGCCCGATCAACGGGTTGTGGAGGCCTGCAGGCGAGAGCGTGAAGATTTCGCAGCCGGTCTCGGTCACACCCACGGTATGCTCGAACTGGGCCGAGAGCGAACGGTCGCGCGTCACCGCTGTCCAGCCATCGGACAGCACCTTCACGTTCGGTTTGCCGAGATTGATCATCGGCTCGATAGTGAAGAGCATGCCGGGTTTCAGCTCCGGACCCTCGCCGCGGTTGCCATAATGAAGGATGTTGGGCGCATCGTGAAACACCTGGCCCAGGCCGTGGCCGCAGAAATCGCGCACCACCGAGCAGCGCTCGGCTTCCGCAAAGCGCTGGATGGCATGGCCGATATCGCCCGTGGTGTGGCCGGGCCTGACTTCGGCGATCCCGCGCATCAGGCTTTCATACGTGATCTCGACCAGCCGTTCGGCGCGGCGCGGCACGTCGCCCACGCCATACATGCGGCTGGAATCGCCATGCCAGCCATCGACGATCAGCGTGTAGTCGATGTTGACGACATCGCCATCGCGCAGCGGCTTGTCGTCGGGAATGCCGTGGCAGACGACATGGTTGATCGAGGTGCAGATCGATTTGGAGTAGCCGCGATAGAACAGCGTCGCCGGATAAGCGCCATGGTCCATCGCAAACTGGAAGGCGAGATCATCAAGGCGCTGAGTGGTGACACCGGGCTTTACAAAGGGAGCGATCATGTCGAGGCCGCGCGCTGTCAGGGCTCCAGCCTTCCGCATGGCAGCGAAGGCGTCGGGTCCGTGAATCCGGATGCCGTTGCGGGTTCTGCGCGTGCCCGAATCTGTTGCCGTCATGTCTGATGTCGTCATGTCTGTTGTCGTTTTGGGCCGTCGGGCCTATTTTTTCGATGGCGATGCTGCAAAGCAGATGGTGTCGGATGTCCATGGCACAAGCGCAAGGTCCGGCCAACAGGCAAGCCGCTTGTCGACATGCGACTTTGACGACTGCACCGCCGAGCGTGTAGAGCGCGGCTATGGCCCAAAACACCAGCCTCCCGACATCCCGAACCGATGCCAGCAGCGATCTGCCTTTCGGCAGCTTCACGCCGTCTGACACTGTCGCGCGCCTGATCGCCCGAACCCGGTCTTTTGGCACGACTTGGCTGCAGCGGCGGCTGGCATTCGCCTTGCGAC
>JAYWHQ010000117.1:0-1583 GCA_043777655.1 Allobosea sp.
GATGTACCTCTGGTTCGCCATTTTTTCCGGCATCGTCGGCGGCTTGCTGTCAGTGTTGATGCGGGTCGAATTGCAAGAGCCGGGAATCCAGATCTTCCATGGCTTGGCCAACATGGTCTATGGCGCAGACATGTCTAATATGGATGCGGGCAAGCACATGTATAACGTGTTTGTCACGGGTCATGCTCTGCTCATGATATTCTTCATGGTTATGCCCGCCATGATCGGCGGCTTTGGCAACTGGTTTGTGCCGCTGATGATCGGCGCTCCCGACATGGCCTTCCCGCGCATGAACAACATCTCATTCTGGCTGCTCATTCCTTCGATTGGCCTGCTGTTTATTTCAATGTTCGTTGAGGGCCCTTCGGGTCTTTATGGCTCAGGCGGCGGCTGGACAATTTACCCGCCCCTCTCCACCTCAGGCCAACCCGGGCCTGCCATGGACTTCGTGATTTTGTCCCTGCACATCGCAGGTGCGTCATCGATCCTTGGTGCCATCAATTTCATCACCACCATTTTCAACATGCGCGCCCCCGGCATGACGCTGCATAAAATGCCGCTCTTCGTTTGGGCTGTGTTGGTCACGGTTTTCCTGCTGCTGTTGTCGCTGCCGGTTCTGGCAGGCGGCATCACTATGTTGCTGACCGACCGCAACTTCGGCACGTCATTCTTCGAAGCCTCATCCGGCGGTGACCCGATCCTGTTCCAGCATCTGTTCTGGTTCTTCGGACACCCGGAAGTTTACATCCTGATTTTGCCAGGCTTCGGCATCATCAGCCATATCATTTCCACGTTCTCGAAGAAGCCGGTGTTTGGTTATTTGGGTATGGCTTATGCCATGGTGGCCATTGGTGTTGTGGGCTTCATCGTTTGGGCCCACCACATGTACACCGTGGGCATGGACGCTGACACGCAGGCCTATTTCGTGGCCGCCACCATGATCATTGCCGTTCCAACGGGTATCAAGATATTCTCGTGGATTGCAACAATGTGGGGTGGTTCGATTGATTTCCGTCCGCCCATGGTCTGGGCCATCGGCTTCATCTTCCTGTTCACCGTCGGCGGTGTCACGGGCGTGGTGCTGGCCAATGCCGGTGTCGACCGCTCGCTCCATGCGACCTACTATGTGGTGGCGCATTTCCACTATGTGCTGTCGCTCGGCGCCGTGTTCGGCATCTTCGCGGGCTACTATTACTGGTTCCCGAAAATGTCGGGCTACGTGATCCCGGACTGGATCGGCAAGCTGCATTTCTGGGTCGCCTTCTTCGGCGCCAACCTGCTGTTCTTCCCGCAGCATTTCCTGGGTCTTGCCGGCATGCCGCGCCATTATGCCGACTACCCCGAGGCTTTCGCGGGTTGGCATTACTGGTCGTCCATCGGCTCCTACATCTTCGTGGCAGGTCTCCTGATTTTCTTTGCGGGCAACATCTATGCCTTCGCCAAGAAGCAGCTTGCGGGTGACAATCCATGGGGCGAAGGCGCCACGACACTGGAATGGACGCTGACCTCGCCGCCGCCTTTCCACCAGTATGAGACGCTGCCTGTCATCACAGGCTCCAACCACTGAAATCGGGTTGCGGGCG
>JAYWHQ010000118.1:0-1583 GCA_043777655.1 Allobosea sp.
GAACAGCCAGAGCAGGATCGAGATGATGAGGACCACCTCGACCACCACCGGCACAAGCTGGTTGAGGCCAAGCCGCACCATCTCCTCGATGCCATTGCGCCCACGCTCCAGCACGCGCGTCAGCGCGCCGGTCTTGCGCTCGAGATGGAAGCGCAGCGACAGATGATGGAGATGCGAGAATGTCTCGAGCGCGAGCTTGCGCACCGCATGCATGAAGACAGGCGCAAACAGAGCATCGCGCATCTGGATGAAACCAGCGGACCCGACGCGGGCCAGACCATAGGCCGCGACCAGCGCCAGCGGCGCAGCCGCAAGCCAGGGCCAGAGCAACGCTGTGTCAGCGGCCTTGGCGCTGCCAGCCAATGCATCCGTCGTCCATTTGAACGTGAAGGGCACGCCCATCAGCAGCACGCGGCCCATCACCAGCAGCACGAAGGCCAGAACCACGCGCTTGCGCAGATCGGCACGATCCTGCGGCCAGAGATAGGGCCAGAGTGCACGGAAGGCAGAGATGAAACCACCCTTGCCGGATGTGATGATGGGGCGGGCTTTTGCAGGCACGGCTGACATATTTTGAATCATTCCACTGTGAAGCTCCGCATATAGGACGGCGGCGGATGCTTTGCACGCTTGGCGTCCCCTCGATTTTGCAGTCGGTGACGGGCAGCCAGCGCATGACCGCCTGATTTTGGACTTGTTACAAACGCGTGATGGGTATTGACTTGCATCGGATCAGTCATTTCCGAGTGAGAGGATTACGACATGCCCAAGATCATCATCGCTGTTTTCGCTCTATCCGCCGCTGGCCTGCTGGTCGCGCAGCCCGCACTGGCGCAGCGCGCACCAAAGCCGCCGGGCGCGATCACGCTGTCCAACGCACGTGCGGCTGCCGTCACGCAGTTCGAGATCGCGACCATGGGCGAGCAGCCCAAGCTGGTGGGCAAGCTGGCCAAGCCGCTGGCGCCGGGCAAGAGCATGCAGCTCACGCTCAAAGGCGCCACCGGCTGCAGCTACTTCGTTATCGCGCGCTTTGAAGATGGCAGCGAGACAGAAGCCGAAGGCGTCGATATCTGCGCCGACAAGGTCGTGCGGCTGACGGATTGAGCGCTTTTCACCCGAAGGCTTGCCATTCGAGCGCTACTGCCCCTCGCGCATCAGCTTGTAGGTGATCGAGTCGGTCAGCGCCTGGAACGAGGCATCAATGATGTTGGCGCTGACGCCGATGGTCGTCCAGCGCGCGCCCGTCTCGTCAGCGGATTCGACCAGCACGCGGGTGACGGCATCGGTGCCGCCCTGGAAGATGCGCACCTTGTAGTCCACCAGCTTCAGCCCGCCGATATGGCTCTGGTAGCGGCCGAGATCCTTGCGCAGCGCCTTGTCCAGCGCGTTCACAGGGCCATTGCCTTCCGCCACCGACATGTGCGAGCGGGAGCCCACCTTCACCTTCACCGTCGCTTCCGAAAACGTCACCAGATCGCCATGGGCATTGTAGCGCCGCTCGACATTGACCTTGAAACGCTCGACCGTGAAATAATCCGGCACCTCGCCAAGCAGGCGCTTGACCAGCACATAGAAGGACGCAT
>JAYWHQ010000119.1:0-19468 GCA_043777655.1 Allobosea sp.
GAGGCGGTGCAGACCATCACGCCGCGCGAACCATCGGCATTGATGGGGTCAAGTGCTGCCATCGCCACCGCTGACTTGGCAATCATGCGGAAGGTGCCGGACAGGTTGACGGCAATGACCTTCTCGAAAGTCGCCAGATCGTGGGCAACAAGCTCGCCCGTATCGCGCTTCTTCGAGATCACGCGGCGGCCGGGCGCGATGCCGGCGCAATTGACCAGAATGCGCTCGGTGCCATGGGCGGCGCGCGCAGCGGTGAGCGCTGCATCGACAGAGGCTTCGCTGGTAACATCACAGGCCACAAACAGGCCGCCGATCTCGCGCGCCACTTCAGTGCCGCGCTCGGCATTCATGTCGAGGATCGTCACCTTGACGCCGTGGCCGGCGAGCATGCGGGCGGTGCCTTCGCCGAGGCCGGATGCGCCTCCGGTGACAACAGCGGCAATCGAGGAATCGAGCTTCATGGTGTCTCTCCGGAACAAGGCTTCGTTGAAACCGGTCTAGCAGGCGAATGCCACAAGCCAAAGCGCGTCAGCACTTGTGCAACGACCAGGGCCGGGCCATCTCTTGTCGCGCAAACGCTGCGTGCCGGGCTCAGCAACATCTGGAGGGAACTATGGCCATCAAGACCGAGGACGGCTTTTCCCGCGAGGAAATGGAGGCAATCCGTCGTGCCATGCGGGACGAGGAGCGCTTTGGCGCACGGCTTCTGAAACTGGTCGGCAAGGTGTTTGCGCAAATCCCTTTCGCTGAAGATGCACTGGCGGCGCTTGCCTGTGCGCGCGATCCAGCGACGCCGCGCCGCGTGCGCTACACGTTGCTGGCCGCGCTCAGCTATTTCCTGCTGCCGATCGATGTCATGCCCGACATGCTGCCGCTGATCGGTTTTACTGATGACGCGGCCGTCATTGCGGCGGCCATCGCCTCTGTCGCCGGCTCGATCAAAGAGACGCACCGGCAGTCGGCGCGTGACATGCTGGCGCGCCTGAGGCGCTAGCAGCCCGCGCGCAGGTCACGGCGTCAGGATCACCTTGCCCTGAGCCTTGCGCCCGGCGATCAGGGCAAAGGCTTCTTCTGCCTGGTCCAGCCGGTAGCTGCCATGCACATGCGCGCGCAACTTGCCCTCTGCTGCCCAGGCCAGCAGGCGCTCCATGTTGGCGTGGTTGGCCTCGGGCTCGCGGGCGACGAAATCACCCCAGAAAACCCCGCGCAGATCGCAGCCCTTGAGCAGCAGCAGGTTCAGCGGCAGTTTCGGAATGGCGCCGCCGGCAAAGCCGACCACCAGATAGCGCCCGCCCCAGCCCATCGAGCGCAGGGCCAACTCGGCCAGATCGCCACCGACGGGATCATAAAGCACATCGACACCGGTCTTGCCTGTCAGGCGGCGCAGTCCGTCGCGCAGGTTCTCGGTTTCGTAATTCAGCAGCTCCTGCGCGCCATGGGCGCGGGCAAGTTCAAGCTTTTCATCCGACGAGGCGCAGGCGATGACGCGAGCGCCCAGCAGCACGCCCAGCTCGACGGCAGCCAACCCCGTGCCGCCAGCTGCGCCCAGCACGACCAGCGTCTCGCCGGGTTCGAGCGCACCGCGCTGCACCAGCGCATGAAGCCCCGTGCCATAGGTGACAAACAGCCCGGCGGCCTGCGCATCGCTGAGAACCGAGGGAATGCGCAACAGATCGCTTGCCTTCGCCACCACCTTTTCCCGCGCGCAACCCCATCCGGCCCAAAGTGCGACACGGTCACCCACCGCCCAGCCGGTCACGCCCTCGCCCAGCGCGTGGATCGTCCCGGCACATTCGGCAGAAGGCGAAAACGGGCGCTGGGGCCGAAACTGATAACGATCCTCAATGATGAGCGTATCGAAGAAGTTGAGCGCCGCCGCCTTCACCGCGACCACGACCTCGCCGGGGCCGGGCGCAGGCTCGGGCAGATCCGCGATGACAAGCGAGGAAGGTGGGCCGACAATGGTGCTGAGCAGAGCCTTCATGTGCGCCCTCACCCTGCCTCGACCACGCCATCAGCTTCCAGCGTGCGGCGCAGCCGCGTGAAGGCGAGGCGGATGCGCGATTTGACTGTGCCCAATGGCAACCCGGTGCGCTCCGAGACCTGACTGTGCGTCAGGCCTTCGAAAAAGGCCAACCGCACAAGGTCCAACTGCTCCTGAGGCAGGTTGGCCATCGCCGTGCGCACAGCCTCCTCGCGCTGCTGGGCATCGACCATCTGGTCGAGATCGAGATTGTCAGGCGGGTGCAGCATCGGATCGTCCGGATCGATCTTGTCGGAGCGGTCGCGCCTCGCCAGATCGATGCGGCGGTTACGGGCGATGCGATAGAGCCAGGTCGAGACGGAGGATTTGCTGGGGTCGAACAGGGCCGCCTTGCGCCAGAGCGTCGACAGCGCGTCCTGCACGACCTCTTCGGCCAGGGCATGCGGCGTTCCAAGCCGCAACAGGTAGGCATTCAGGCGCGGCGCAAAATGGTCGAACAGTTCGGCAAAGGCATCGCGATCCTGGCGTTCAGCCACGGCCACGACCAGCGCTGTGAAATCGGCCTTTGCCGTCACCTGACAATCCCCCTTGGTCTGGTTGGCAGGGACCCGCCTCGCAGCACCCCCCGGCGCTGGTGTTCGAGACAATCCTGAAAGCACCACAGCTGACAACCAAAGGCGATATTGTGGCATGCCAGCCACCTGAAAGGAAACAGACTCATCGTCGCAAGCTTCCCGTTCGCATTTTTGCCGCGATCATGGCATGTGTGCGCATATCAGGTGCAATGGTTTGGCAGGCGGCTTGCCCGTGACGGCCAGATCAAGGCACCGACCAACATGCGATGGCGGCCCATGAATCGACCCGTTTTCTCTCCCTTCCAAAGCAAATCTTTCGGCATGTTCCTGATGCTGGCCTCTGGTGTTTTTGCGCTGGTCGCATCAAACGCCGCGTGGGCACAAGCGGCCAAGCCGAAGCCGGCGGTGGCTGCGAGCGGACAGGCGCTGATGGTGCTGCTGGAAACAGCGTCGCGCTGGCAGGCCTTCTCGGCGCAGCCCAATGCACCGAAACTTTGCTATGCCCTGTCGAAGGCCGTGTCGCGCCAGCCGGCAAATCTCAAGGATGTGGAAGGTTTGCTGTTTGTTTCCACGCGTCCCGGACAGGGTGTACGCAATGAGATCAGCCTCGTGATGAATTTCGACCTGAAGGAAGATGTCGAGCATCAGGCGGTCGTGGGTGACCAGCGTTACGCCATGGCTGCAAAGGGCAAGCACCTCTTCCTGAAGAACCCGGCCGAAGAGCCACGCATGCTCGATGCGATGCGGCGCGGTTCCGAGCTTGAGATCAAGGCCACCTCGAAGCGCGGCAATGCCACCGCCGACAAATATGCGCTCGCTGGCGTGGCTCAGGCCGTCAAGCGCGCCGAAGAGGCCTGCAAGTGAGCCATGCGCCGATCCTCGATTTGCCTGTTCCGGATGCCGTGACTCCGGCTGTTCTCGTGCGACCGTCGCTGGCCGGGCGGACACGCGCGGGCATGATGCAGGCGATGGCCGAGGTCGGCGTGCCGGAAAAGCAGCAGCGCATGCGTGCCGCTCAGCTCTGGCATTGGGTCTATCAGCGCGGCGTGCGCGACTGGGACCAGATGACGACCATCGGCAAGGGCTTGCGCGCTGATCTGGCGGCAAGGTTCACGCTCGATCTGCCGGAGGTCACCGCCGAGCAGGTTTCGGTTGACGGCACGCGCAAATGGCTGATGCGGATGCCCTCCACCGGCCCGCGCGACAAGGGTGCCGAGATCGAGTGCGTCTATATCCCCGAGTCGGATCGCGGCACGCTGTGTGTTTCTAGCCAGGTGGGCTGCACGCTGACCTGCACCTTCTGCCACACTGGCACGCAGCGCCTGGTGCGCAATCTCACAACCGAAGAAATCGTGATGCAGCTGATGGTGGCGCGTGACCGGCTGGGGGATTATTCTGGCGCGGTCAGGCCCGCTGATACGTTCGTCTCGGAGGACAGCCCGCGTCTGGTCTCCAACATCGTCTTCATGGGCATGGGCGAGCCGCTCTACAATTTCGACAATGTGGTCGATGCCATCGATGTCATCTCCGATGGCGAAGGGCTTTCGCTGGGCCGCCGTCGCATCACGGTCTCGACCTCTGGCGTGGTGCCGCAAATCCCGCCGCTGGGCGCCAGCGCCAGCTCCATGCTGGCGATCTCGCTCCATGCCGTTCGTGATGACTTGCGCAACGAGCTGGTGCCGCTGAACAAGAAATATCCCATTCGCGATCTGCTGGAGGCCTGCCGCGCCTATCCCGGCCTGTCGAATGCGCGGCGCATCACCTTTGAATATGTGATGCTCAAGGGCGTGAACGACTCAGATGCCGAGGCGCGCGATCTGGTGCGGCTGCTGAAGGGCATTCCGGCCAAGATCAACCTGATCCCGTTCAATCCCTGGCCCGGCACGCGCTATGAATGCTCGGACTGGGACCGGATCGAGCGTTTTTCCGACATCGTCTTCCGGGCGGGCTATGCCTCGCCGGTGCGCACGCCACGCGGCCGTGACATTCTGGCCGCCTGCGGCCAGCTGAAGAGCGAGACCGAGAAGGTCTCGGCGCGGGCGCGCATGATGCTGGACGAGGCGGATGCGCAAGCGGAGCCGTTGGCGTGAGCCTGATCCTGCGCTGGCTGATCGTCATTCCATTTGCGCTGATGCTGGCGATGGGTGCGGCAATGTTTGCGATCATGATCGCAAGCGTCGTCTCGCCCGAACTCGCGCAGCTGGTTGGCGGTGGTATGCACGCACTGTTCGCTGCGGTGTTTGATGAGTTGGCCGATGGTTATGATCCCACCCTGCACGCCAATTCGGCCCTGGCACTGGCTGGACGTCTGGCGCTGGCGATCATCGTGATCCCGGTCGTGCTGGTGGCGATTTCCAGCGAATTGTTCGGACTTCGCAGCGCGGTTGCGCAGATCACGGCGACTGGCGTTCTCACAGCATTTCTGCCGCTGGCGATGCTGCGTCTGGGCCGCGCTCCAACGGCGACCGAGGGCAAGGTAATCGCGGCCCTGTTCCTGATCGGCGCGGCGAGCGGCCTGATGTACTGGCTTGTTGCGGGCCGCAAGGCAGGCGGCATCAAGCCGCAAGCGATCAGCGCCCCTCCGTCAGCGCAATCCTGAGCGCGAAATAGCTGAATATCCCGGCAAAGCTCCAGTCGATCCCGCGCAGGATGCCAGGCCTCGTGCGCAGCCAGCCGATCAGACGCTCGGCCCCGAAAATCATCAGCACAGCCAGCGGCAGCGTCAGCACCATGTAATAAAGCCCCAGGAACAGGAGCTTTCCTGCGGCATGCGGGTCGCTGGCCGAGATGAACTGCGGCAGGAAAGTGATGAAGAACAGCACCACTTTCGGGTTGGCGAGGTTGATGCCCAGGCCGACCATGAACGTGCGCCAGAACGGGAACTCCTGCCGCTCGACCGACTGAATGCTGAGGGCCGAGCCGTTGCGCACGGCATCGACCGCGAGCCAGAGCAGGTAGCCCGCGCCGACGATCTTCAGGATCAGGAAGGCGGTCTGCGATGCAGCCAGCAGCGCCGAAATGCCCACAGCAACCAGCACGGAGTGGACCACACAACCGGCACTTGCGCCCAGCAGTGAGGCGACACCGGCCTTGCGCCCGCCCGCCAGTGTGCGCGCCAGAAACAGGCTCATGTCCGGACCCGGTGTGATGAACAGGATGATCGAGGCCAAGGTATAGGCCAGCATGACGGACGCGTCGGGCAGATAGGCGCTCATATGTTCACTCTTTGCATGGGTTCGTTTGCCTGATGATCTCAATCGCCGATTGCTACGCCTTCGCGGCGGCCATCGGCCCCGCCGGCAAAGCCCTGGCGGGTGCGTGTGATCGCCTGGATGCCCGAGGTCATGTCGATCAGGCGCACCTCGTGACCCCTGGTTTCAAGGGCTGCCTTCCAGGCTTCCGCCTCGCTGCCCTTTTCAAGTTCGGTCGGGCCATTGCGGCTGCCGAAATTGGCGAAGTCGACGGCGCTTTGCGGGTCCATCTTCCAGTCGAGCATGGCGACCAGCGTCTTCACGACATAGCCGATGATCTGGCTGCCGCCGGGCGAGCCCACGACGGCATGCAGGCGGCCATCGGCTTCGAAGACGATGGTGGGTGCCATTGAGCTGCGCGGGCGCTTGCCCGGCTCGACGCGGTTGGCCACCGGTTTGCCGTCTTCAGACGGCGCAAGCGAGAAATCCGTCAGCTCGTTGTTCAGCAGAAAGCCGCCTGCCGTCATGATGCGCGCGCCAAAGCCGTCCTCGATGGTCGTGGTCATGGAGACGGCGTTGCCGGTGCTGTCGATCACGGAGATGTGGCTGGTGCCGTTCTCGATGCCGTCGGAGGGCGCCATCAGCAGCGCGCGCTTGTTGGGCGGCTCGCCGGCCTTGGCGCGACCCATCGATTTGTCGGGCGAGATCAGCGCGGCACGGGTACGAATGTAGCCCTCATCGATCAGGCCGGGCACGGGCACAGGCACAAAGGCCGGATCGGCCAGATACATGGCCCGGTCGGCGAAGGCGAGGCGACCGGCCTCGCTGATCCAGTGCGCGGCTTCTGCTCCTGGCCCCATGGCCGCCATGTCCTGCGTTTCGAGCGTGCCGAGCATCTGCTGCACGGCAACGGCGCCTGACGAGGGCGGCCCCATGCCGCAGACCCGCCAGCTGCGATAGGTGCCGCAGACGGGTGCGCGCTCCTCGACCTTATAGGCGCGCAGGTCCGCCAGCGTGATGTCACCGGGGGCGGTGGCGTGGCTGGTGACGGTCGCGACAATATCGGAGGCGATGGCACCCTGATAGAAATCGGCCGAGCCTTGCGTCGCAATGGTGCGCAGGGTCGCGGCAAATCCGGGGTTCTTCAGCACGGTGCCGACGGCCTTCGCCTTGCCGTCCGCGTCGTAGAAGTAAGCCAGCGCCCGCTTGTCCTGCTTGAGTGCGGTTTCGCGCGACAGCAACCCGTTGAGGCGGGGCGAGATGGTGAACCCCTCTTCGGCAAGCGTCAGCGCTGGCTGGACAACGCGGCCCCAGGGCAATTTGCCCCAGCGCCTGTGCGCCTCTTCGAGCAGCTTGAGGGTGCCGGGCACACCGACCGAGCGCCCGCCGACCACGGCATCCATGAAGCGCATGGGCTTGCCGTCGGCCCCGAGGAATCGCTCGGGCTTTGCCGCAGCAGGCGCCGTTTCGCGGCCATCGAGCGTCACCAGCGCCTTCCTGCCCTCGTCCCAGTGCACGAAAAACGCCCCGCCGCCGATACCGGAGCTTTGCGGCTCGACCAGATTGAGCACGAGCTGGACAGCGATCGCGGCATCGGTTGCGCTGCCGCCCGCACGCAGGATGGTGCGCCCGGCTTCGGTTGCCAGCGGGTTGGCGGCTGCAACCATATGGCGCTGTGAGAGCCCGAGGGCTTTGACGACGCGCCCGGTCGCGGCCTCCGGCTGGGCGGGCGCCTGCGCCATGGCCGGGACTGCCAAGGCCAGCAGGCCCGCGCCAAGAAAGGAACAGGCCAGGGCCTTGTGAAGACGGTTCGACATGATGATCTCCCGAATGGACTGCCCTGATGCTAGCAGGTTGTCATCTGGCCGCCATCGCCGCTTTTGGGGCGCTGGCTTGAAAATGATGAGCATTGAAAGAGGTCCTGATGCGCATCTTTCGCATGGCGGTCATGGCGCCGGGCTAGCTAGGCCTGTATGACTTGCGCCGAACACTTTTGCTGAAAGGGCCAATCCATGTCAGCCACCGCTCCCTCGCTGCCACAAACCGCCATGTCCCGCCACATTCTGCGCATTCTGGCGCTGTTTGGCCTTGCCACCCTCCTGGCAGGTTGCGGCGTCAACAATGTGCCGACGCTGGAAGAGAAGGCGAAGGCGGCCTGGAGCGAGGTGCAGAACCAGTATCAGCGCCGCGCCGATCTCATCCCCAATCTGGTCGAGACGGTGAAGGGCTTTGCCCAGCAGGAGCGCGAGGTGCTGACCAGCGTGATCGAGGCCCGCGCCAAGGCCAGCCAAGTCAAGGTTGACGCCTCGACGGTCACGGATCCGGCGAAGTTCAGGGAATATCAGGAGGCACAGAATGCGCTGACCGGCGCGCTCGGCCGGCTTCTCGTCACGGTGGAACGCTACCCCGAGCTGAAGTCCAACGCCAACTTCCTGGCTCTGCAATCCCAACTTGAAGGCACTGAAAACCGCATTGCCGTGGCGCGCCGCGATTACATCGAGGGCGTGCGCGTGTTCAACACCGAGATCCGGACCTTTCCGGGCGTGATCTGGGCGAAGCTGTTCTGGGGCGCCAAGGCGATGGAAAGCTTCGGGGCGACAGCGGGCGCAGACCGGCCGCCTGCGATCAAGTTCTGAACCGGTGATGCAGGCTTGAGCCCGCGATGATTCTGGTGCGCCCCTTGCGCATCTGGCTGGCGCTGGTGCTCGCCTGTTGTGCGACAGCGCTGTTTGCAGCCGAACTGAAGTTCCCCGCGCTCACGGGGCGCATTGTCGATGGTGCCTCGATCATCAGTGCCGAGGCACGGGCGAAGATCGAGGCGAAACTCGCCGCCCATGAGGCCAAAACCAGCGACCAGGTCGTGGTCGTCACGTTGCCCTCACTGCAGGACACGACCATCGAGGATTTTGGCAACCGGCTGTTCCGCCACTGGCAGCTGGGCGACAAGGCCAAGAACAATGGCCTGTTGCTGCTGATCGCGCCCCATGAGCGCAAGATCCGGATCGAGGTTGGTTATGGCCTTGAAGGCGCCATGACCGATGCGCTGTCACGTGTCATCATCAGCACAGCGATTGCACCGCGCTTCAAGTCAGGTGATTTCGGCGGCGGTGTCGAGGCCGGCATCGATGCCATCCTGGCAACACTCACGGGCGATGCCGAGGAATGGCAGCGCCGGGCCAAGGTGCGCCCGGATGACACGTCTGGCGAAGAGGTTGTCATCGCCGTCATCATGATGGCGATTTTCCTGTTCGTGATCGTGTCATTCCTGCGCTCGCTCAACCAGAGCCAGTCCGGTCGCAAGGGTCAGCGCTGGCACCGCACGCGCTCAGGCAACTGGGTCATCCTGCCCGATGTCAGCTCCGGCTGGGGCGGCGGCAGCGGCTGGTCATCCGGCAATTCGGGCGGGGGCTGGAGTGGCGGATCGTCAGGGGGTGGCTTTTCCGGCGGCGGCGGCTCATCGGGAGGTGGTGGCGCCTCCGGGGATTGGTGATTGATGCTCAGTGATGATGACCAGAGCCGCATAAATGCGGCCATTGCGGAAGCCGAGCGCGGCACATCCGGCGAGATCGTGGTGATGGTGGACCGCGCCGCCAGCAGCTATCGGACCCTGCCCCTCGTGTTTGCGCTGGTTGTGGCGCTGCTTGCGCCCTGGCCGCTGGTGGCCATGACCGAGCTTAGCGCGCAGCGCATCTTCCTGATCCAGTGGGCTCTGGCCATCGTGCTCGTGCTGCTTTGCCAATGGCGCGGCGCAGCCGGTCGTTTCGTGCCGCGTTTCATCAAGCGCCGCCGCGCGCATGATGTGGCGTTGCGCGAGTTCATGGCGCGCGGGCTGACGCGGACATCAGGCCGCACGGGCGTGCTGATCTATGTGGCGCTGACCGAGCGCTATGCCGAGGTGGTGACGGATACGGGCATCGCCGACAAGATCGATGCAAAAGTCTGGCGCCCAGTGATGGAGCCGCTGCTGCGTGCTGCGCGGGCGGGGGATCTCGCGGGCGGGCTGGTCTATGCCGTTGACGAGGTGGGCAAGCTGCTGGCCGAGCATGCACCAGCCAGCACGTCGAATCCGGATGAATTGCCCAACAAGGTCATCCTGCTCTAGCGCTGCGAAGGGGAATCAGAGCCCGTTGCTGCGCGCCGCACCCAGAATGACACCGGCCTTGCCGACGCCCTGCACGACGACGACATAGCCATCGGAGTCGGCTGTTTTCATGCTCGCGGCAGGCATGTCGAGCGCAATGGACTGGCCATTCCAGTCGCCAAGCCTCGTCATGCCGCGCACGACATTGGCATAGGTGATGGTGCGGCCCTTGTTCTCGCCACGCGCGATGACAACAGTCCGCTCACGCAGGACCGGCATGATCCAGACCGAGCCGCTTTTGGCCGTCTCGCCACGGTTGGCGCTCAGGCGCACGCGCTGGCTGGCCTCGTCAATCTCGACCGCAACCGGAAGTTCAGCGCTGCCCTGCCGGGCCATGGCCTTGTCAATGGCAGCCCGGTCCGAGCCGATGACGTGAACTGCACCATTCACGACTGCTTGCGGGGTATAGACCTGCCCGTCGCCGCGACCGGTCGCATAGCTGCGCTGGCGCTGCGAGAACTGGTCATTCGCCAGCGTGTCCTTCCAGCCGAGATAATCCCAATAGGTCACGGGGAATGTCAGGGCGACCACGCCCGGCTCGCGCGTCAGATCGCGCAGAACCGCATCGGCCTTCGGGCATGATGAGCAGCCCTGGCTGGTGAACAGCTCGACCACGGCCCTTGGCTTCTGCGGTGTCTGGGCCTGTGCCGTCTGGACGAATGGCCACAATGCCACTGCCGCAAGTGCGGCCATGGCAAGGGAGGCAATGGCAAGAGAGGGGAGGCGCAAAGACTGGTTCATGATGGTGAAACTATCCTTCTGACGTTACCAAAACGCCAAAATGCTTCACTTGGAAATCACGTTGCCTTGATGGCACCCTCGAATCGCGCCTGATAGGCTACCAGTGCCTCAGCCGCGATCATGTTCGGTCTCCAGCGCCGGTGCATCCAGAGCCACTGCTCGGGATGCTCGCGCACCCAGCCCTCGATGATCGCCGTCATCATTGCCATCGCGCCCGTGACATCGATCTCGCCTTTCGCGTCGCGTGGCAGATCGAGCGGCGGGGTCAGTTCCAGCCGGAAACGCTGGTCAGGCCGACGGATGACGCGCACACCATGGACGGGGCATTCATAGCGCCTGGCGAACTTGCCCATGATCGGGTTGGTGAGGGCGGGGCGCCCGAAAAACGGGACAACAACGCCACGCGTGAAATGCTGATCGATCAGCATGCCGAGATGGCCGTCCTTTTCCAGCACGGCCTGCATCGAATAGGCGGCGCCCTGCTTGGCGGCCGCCAGCCCGCCCATCGTGCCGGAGCGGATCTCATGCACGACGCGGGCAATGGCCGGGTCGTTCGGCGCGCGGAAGACGGCGGTGGCTTCCAGCCCGTAGCGCGCGGCGCAAATGGCCGGCAACTCCCAGTTTGCCAGATGCGTCGAGAAGATCAGGCCGGGGCGGCCATCATCGCGCAGCGCGTTGAAGTGGTCGATGCCATCGACCTCGACGCGGGCAGGGGCATCCGGGTTGTCGTGGTCATAGTCGAACAGCGTGTCGAGATGCGCGTATTCGGCTGCTGTGCGACCAAGATTTTCCCAGGCGCCGCGCGCGATGGCGCGCACCTCAGCCTCCGATTTTTCGGGCAAGGCCGCGCGAATATTGGCACAGGCGATCCTGTTGACCGGGACGAGCGGGCTGACAGTGCGCATCAGCCAGCCACCAAGATTGCTGGCGCGCTCGCGGCCGATCAGGCGCAGGAAGCCGAAAATGGCCCGCACCAGCCCGATCATCACGGCGCTGGCGATTGTCTTGAGCAGTTTCACGTGTGTCTTTGCCCCAACCCGCTGCCGGTTTGTGGCCAAAAAGGTGTGAAGGTCAAGACTTTGTGGTCCAGCGCCAGCGCGCTCAGAACGTGACGACGACCTTGCCGAAGACTTGGCGGCCTTCCAGCCGGGCGAGACCTTTTTCAAAATCCACCAACGGAAACACTGAGTCGATGACCGGCGTCATGCCGCCCGCCATCTTGTCGAGCGAGTCGCGGATGTTCTTCAGCGAGCAGCCAAAGGAGCCTGTGATGCGGTATTGCTGCTGGAAAAGCTGCATCAGGTTCATGCTTGCGGTCGCGCCTGAGGTTGCGCCGCAAGTCACAAGCCTGCCACCGCGCTTGAGGCAGAGCAGCGAACCGTTCCAGGTGTCGGCGCCAACATGCTCGAAAACGACATCGACACCCTTGCGCTTGGTCATCAGGCGCACCTCGCCCTCGAAACGCTCGGTCTTGTAGTTGACGACGTGGTCAGCGCCGAGTGCCTTGGCCTTTATGCCTTTTTCGTCATCACCCACGGTCGTGTAAACCGTGCAGCCGATGGCTTTGGCCATCTTGATGGCGGCGGTGCCGATGCCGGAGCCACCGGCATGGATCAGGATCGATTCACCGGGCTCCAGCTTCGCGTTGTCGAAGAGCATGTGCTGCACGGTGCCGAAGCCGATGGCGGCACAGGCGGCATCCTCGAACGAGACACTGTCAGGCACTTTCACCACCAGCCGCTCTGGCCGGTTCAACAGCTCGCGGGCAAAGCCGTCAATGTGGAAGCCCATGATGCCTGCCACATTCTCGCAGAGATTGTCGCGGCCTTCCCGGCAGGCCTTGCAATGGCCGCAGGTCTGCGCGCCATACATCGTCACCTTGTCACCCGCTTTCAGACGGGTGACGCCTTCGCCAACACAGACAATCTCGCCGGATGCCTCGACGCCAGCCACCTGCGGCATCTTGCGCTTGGCAAAGGCCATGCCGCGAAAACCCCAGACATCGAGGAAGTTCAGCGCCACAGCGCGCACGCGGATCTGCACCTCGCCGCTCGCGGGCGCGGGCGGTGCGTCCATCTCAGTCAACCGCAGATCGCGGTCACCGAAGAGCTGCAACGCGCGCATGGAATTGGTGGCCGTCATGAAATCTGAACCTCGTCGAAACCGGTAAAATCACGGCAGCCACGTGGCCGCCAGATCAGCGATGGATGCCCATCTGGGCGGTCAGCCCACCATCGATCGGCAGCACTGTGCCGGTGATATAGCCTGCCAGCGGGCTCATCAGGAAGGCCACAAGTGCGGCAATTTCGTCAGGCGCAGCAAAACGGCCTGCGGGGATCTGCTGCTCCATCCTGTCACGATAGGCGGCATAAGGCGCCATCATGTCGGTGTCGATGAAGCCGGGTGCAATCACATTGACGGCGATGCCGCGCTTGCCTGTCTCGATGGCGAGCGTCTTGGCATAGGAGATCAGCGCACCCTTGGAGGCGGCATAAGCGGCGTTTCCGGGATTGCCGCGCAAGGCCGCGACCGAGCCAATCGCCACAATGCGCCCCGCGCGCGCCCGGATCATGGGGCGCATCAGCGTCTTCACCAGCCGGGTGAAGGCCCAGAAATTGACCTGCATCGCGGCCTCTGCCCGATCCTGGTCCATCATCGCGGTCAGCGTGTCATAGGGCTGCCCGGCATTGTGGACGAAGCCGAACCAGCTTTCTGTCTCCAGCGTTTCGCAGAAGGCTTCCAGCGATGCCTTGTCGGAAAGGTCGAGCGGCAGCGCGCGGATCTGGCGGCCTGGATGTGCCTTGGCCAGATCATGGGCCAGCGTCTCCGCCGCTTCGCCAGAAGAGCGATAGGTGAAATCGACATCATGACCGTGGGCTGCGAGCGCGCTGACAATGGCCGCGCCCACGCCCTTGCCGCCGCCGGTGACGAGAATGCGCCTTGCCGTGGCTGTCATCGCTGCATCCTCACGGCGCGGGCGCGGCGGTGAACACCAGCGAGGTGTTCTGGCCGCCGAAGCCGAAGGAGTTGGACATCACCGTCGAGACCTTCATGTCGCGCGCCACATTCGGCACGACATCGAGCGGGATCGCCGGATCGGGGTTCCCATGGTTAATCGTGGGCGGAATGCGCCCGGTTGCAATCGTCATCAGCGAGAACACGGCCTCGACCGCGCCAGCAGCCGTCAGCGTGTGGCCAACCATCGACTTGTTGGAGGAGATGGGAATCCTCGCCATGCGTTCGCCAAAGACGGCGGTGCAGCTCATGGCTTCCATCTTGTCGTTTTCGGGGGTCGAGGTGCCATGCGCGTTGACATAGTCGACCGCATCCGGCGTCAGCCCGGCATCGGCAATGGCGTCCTGCATCGCAAGAATCGCGGGCTTGCCGTCCGGGCTTGAGCGTGTGCGGTGAAAGCCGTCGCCGCGCTCGCCGCAACCGGCCACAATGCCCAGAATGGTCGCGCCACGGGCCAGTGCATGATCGTAATCTTCCAGCACCAGTGCGCCTGCGCCCTCGCCCATGACGAAACCATCGCGGTTTTTCGAGAAGGGCTTGGCAGCGCCCTCCGGTGGGTCATTCTGGGTCGACAGCGCCGAGAGCAGCGAGAAGCGGATGAGCGATTCGGCCTGCACCGAGCCATCGGTGCCAATGCAGAGCGCGGCCTTCGTGTCGCCGCGCCGGATCGCCTCGACGCCCATCTGGATCGCGGTGGCGCCCGAGGAGCAGGCGGTCGAGAGCGAGACGGGCGAGCCCCTGGTGCCGAAACTTTCGGCGATGTGCTCGGCGACAGCGCCGAACAGGAATTGCTCGTGCATGGCTTTGTGCCGACCGGTGGCGGCAGAAGCCAGCAACGCATCATAGTCGACATCGCCATTGCTGGAGGCCGCCAGCGCCTGCTTTTGTGGCCATTCCATCTCGACTGGCGGCACAGCCATGAACAGCTCGCCGGGAAAATCACCGTCCGTGCCGATGCCGCTTTGCGCCACGGCTTCTTCTGCGGCCAACCTTGCCAATTTCTCGGACAATTCGGGCGCGGAGAAGGGCTTGTCGAACAGGAAATCAACCGTGCCGGCAATCGTTGTGCGCAGGCCTTCGATGGGAAAACGCGTGATCCGGTGGATGCCGGATTGGCCGCTGGTCAGCGCGTCCCAGTTGGTGGCCTTGCCCTGGCCCAGCGACGTGACAACGCCCATGCCGGTGACGACGACAACCGGGCGTCCGAATGAATCACGTTGCGGGCGGCTCATTTGCAGCTCCTTCAGGCGCGTGTCAGGCGGGCGGCGCCTTCGCCGCGCCAGTGCCCTGCGCCGGTGACAAGAACATCTGTCGCGGCCTGCTGCGCCAAGGCGGCAGCGGCCAGAGCGATCGAAACCGGGAAAGCGGCCTCGACGCCATGGCCGACAAGATCGCCTGTCGCGATGCGCCGGGCATCTGGCGCAACGGTGGCAAGAGCTTCGGCTTCCTCGGACGTCACATCGGCAACACCCGTGGCCGCAGACAGGACCAGATCGGCATTGCTGCTGCCGAGGTTGGCACAGAGCGCAACCAATGTTGCTTCAACCTGCCCGGCAGCGCGCTTGGTTCTGCCGGCTGCCACGCCGTTCAAAACCGCGTGCGCCTTGGCACCGCGCGCCTTGGCATGGTCGGCTGATTCGATGACCAGAAAGGCCGCTTGCGAGCCGGTTATCATGCCCGGCGCATCTGTGCGCTCGAAAACCGGCGCAAAACTGCCCCTGCGCAGCATGCCACCTGTTTCGAACAGCAGCAGCATGTCGCGCCGCTCGGCATTGTAGGAGCCGCCGACGAGGATCATGTCGGCCTGACCTGCCGCCACGCGTGCATGGGCGATGCGGATGGCATCGACGCCCGCCTGTTCCTCACCCATGAAGGTGCGCGAGGCGCCGGTGATGCCGTGGACAATCGAGATGTTGCCGGCCAGCAGGTTGGAGAGTTGTGCCAGAAAAAGTGTCGGGCGCAGGTCGCCGAGCAGGCGCTCGTTGAGGAACGTGCCAGGATTTGCAGCTGTCTTGAGCCCGGTCAGGATGGCGCCATCGACGGCATGGTCACGCTCTCCGCCGCCAGCGGCCACGATGACCTGCAAGCGGCTTTTGGCCTCGACATCATCCTTCAATCCAGCCGAATCCAGCGCCAGCCCGGCGGCATAGACGCCAAGACGCTGCCAGGCTTCCATCTGCCGCTGATCGGATTTCTTGGGAATCTGGCGGTCGAGCTCCAGCGACACCATCGGGTGCACCGGGTAAGGCGCGAAATGCTCAACATCGACAACCGGCGCGACGCCACCCTTTATGGCAGCCAGATGCGGTTCCACGCCTTCGCCGAGGCTGGAAATGAGGCCGATGCCGCTGATGACGACCTGACGTTTCATGCGCTGTGCTCCACTGCCAGCTGGTCCGGAGTGAGGCCAATGGCGCTGGCGCGCGCCAGCATCAGGGACTGCATGTTGGCGGGAAACGGCATGATGCGGAAGCGCAGCTGCGCATCGCAGATGGGCTTGCCCGCGATGGTGATCGCAGCCTTCGTCGCGGCATAGCCCGAACCTTCGACATCGAGCGTTGCCACGATGTCGAGCTTGGCGCCGGGCTCGACAAAAGTGCGGAAGCGCGCCTTGTCCACCGTCATCAGGAACGGCATCAGAGAAAGCCTGTTCAGCGCCAGGATGAGATACCCCGAGGCCTGCGCCATCGTCTCGGTCAGCAGCACGCCCGGAACCAGCGGATGGCCGGGGAAATGCCCTTCGAAGACCGGGCTTTCCATCGGCACGGTTGCATGCGCCGTGAGGCGCTGTGCTTGCGCCTCAAAGCGTGACACCGTGTCAATCATGTCAAAATATTCGAGACGCATCCGACCTGTTCACCTGCCTGTTCGCGCGTTTTGCGGGCACAGGCGGTGCTGGGTCCCGTCTTGAATGTCGGGTCGATCAGGCCGCCTTGGCCGCAACCAGCTCGTCGATGCGGGCACAGAGGTTGCTCAGCACGAAATATTGCTCGGCCGGCGCCTTGCCCTCGTTCACTTCCTGCGTCCACTGCTCCAGCGGCAGCTTGATGCCGAAGGCCTTGTCGATCGCGAAGGCGATATCGAGAAAGGCCAGCGAATCAATGCCGAGGTCTTCGATGGCATGGCTTTCAGCCGTGATCTTGTCGCGCGCGATGTCGCAGGTTTCCGAAATGATCCCGGCGACGGTCTCGAAAGTGGCGGACATTTTGTCTTCCTGTCTGTTTATAGGAACGCAAAGGGCAAAACGGGCGGGAGCTTCAAGGCCCCAAGGCGCCCATGTTCCGGTTCCCATGCGTGAATAATGGAACTGTCAGGCAGTCCCGTTAACACGACCGCCCGCGATTGGACAACCGCGGGCAGCGCAATGATGTGACGAAGCTGTCACGGATGGTCCGAGTCAGCCCGCCTCACGCGGCGAGCTGGCGCAGCACATAGTGCAGGATGCCGCTGTTGCGGAAATATTCCAGCTCCTCGGCCGTGTCGATCCGGCACAGGATCGGCACCTGCTTGACCGTGCCATCGGCAAAAGTGACGGAGGCCGTCATCTTGGCGCGCGGCTTGATCTTGTCGATGCCGTTGATGGTGACGCTTTCGTCGCCCTTCAGGCCCAGTGTCTGCCAGGAGGTGCCGTCTTCCAGAGTGAAAGGGATGACGCCCATGCCGACCAGGTTCGAGCGGTGAATGCGCTCGAAGCTCTGGGCAATGACGGCGCGCACGCCGAGCAGGTTGGTGCCCTTGGCCGCCCAGTCACGCGAGGAACCATTGCCATATTCGATGCCGGCGAAGACGATCAGCGGCACTTTTTCTGCCTGATACTTCATCGAGGCATCATAGATCGGCATTTCTTCCTTGGTCGGATAGTGAATGGTGTAGCCACCTTCGCGCCCGTTCGGGCCCATCATGTGGTTGCGGATGCGGATGTTGGCGAAGGTGCCGCGCATCATCACCTCATGGTTGCCGCGCCTTGTGCCGTACTGGTTGAAGTCCGCAACCTCGACCTTGTTGTCCATCAGGTATTTGCCTGCCGGAGACGCGGCCTTGATCGAGCCTGCCGGCGAGATGTGATCGGTGGTGATCTTGTCGCCGAACAGACCCAGAATGCGGGCATTGCTGATGGTGCCAACGGCATCAGGCTTCTTGTGCATGCCCTCGAAATAGGGCGGGTTCTGCACATAGGTCGATGCATCATCCCAGGCGTAGGTCTGGCCGGCCGGAACCTTGACCTTCGCCCAGTTGGCATCGCCCTTGAAAACATTGGCGTATTTGTTCTTGAAGATCCGGCGCGTCACGAACTTCGTGATGAACTCCTGGATTTCCTGCGAGCTTGGCCAGACATCGCGCAGATAGACCGGCTGGCCCTTCTTGTCATGTCCGAGCGGCTGGGTGGTCAGGTCCATCTGCACCGAACCTGCCAGCGCATAGGCCACGACGAGTGGCGGCGAAGCGAGATAGTTTGCCTGCACGTCGGGCGAGACACGGCCCTCGAAATTGCGGTTGCCGGAGAGCACACCCGCCACGATCAGGCCGCTGTCATTGATGGCCTTGGAGATTTCCGGCTGAAGCGGCCCGGAATTCCCGATGCAAGTGGTGCAGCCAAAGCCGACCAGATTGAAACCGAGCTTGTCGAGATCCTTCTGCAGGCCGGAATTGGCGAGATATTCCGCCACGACCTGGCTTCCCGGAGCCAGCGAGGTCTTGACCCATGGCTTGGACTTCAGGCCGCGCGCCAGCGCATTGCGGGCCAGCAGGCCTGCTGCGATCAGCACGCTCGGGTTCGAGGTGTTGGTGCACGACGTGATGGCGGCAATTGCCACATCGCCATGGCCGAGATCGAAATCATGACCTTCGACCTTCACGCGGCGGCTGATTTCGGCGCCCTTCTTGTAGTCGCCAGCCATGGCCGCGGCAAAACCGGCGCCAATCGCTTCCAGCGCGACGCGGCCTTCGGGGCGCTTGGGGCCGGCCATCGAGGGCACAACGGTGCCCAGATCCAGCTCCAGCGTGTCGGTAAAGACCGGATCAGGCGTTGCCCTGGTGCGGAACATCCCCTGCGCCTTGGCATATTTCTCGACCAGCGCGATGCGGGCTGTCTTGCGCGCGGTGGTGGTGAGGTAGCGCAAGGTTTCGTCATCGATGGGGAAGAAACCGCATGTCGCGCCATATTCCGGGCCCATATTGGCGATGGTGGCGCGGTCAGCCAGGGTCATCGCGTTGAGGCCGGGGCCAAAGAACTCGACAAACTTGCCCACCACGCCCTTCTTGCGCAGCATCTGCGTGACTGTCAGAACGAGGTCGGTTGCGGTGACACCCTCTTTCAGCTTGCCGTTCAGCCGGAAGCCGACCACCTCTGGCAGCAGCATGGATTGCGGCTGGCCGAGCATCGCGGCTTCGGCCTCGATGCCGCCGACGCCCCAACCCAGCACGGCCAGACCATTGACCATGGTGGTGTGCGAATCAGTGCCCACAACCGTGTCGGGATAGGCGACCTCAACGGTCGAGACGGTCTTGCCCTTCTTCACCTTCTGCTTGGCGGTCCAGACGGTCTGGGCGAGATATTCCAGATTGACCTGATGGCAGATGCCGGTGCCGGGCGGCACGACAGAGAAATTCTTGAAGGCCTGCTGGCCCCATTTCAGGAAGCGGTAGCGCTCGCCATTGCGGGCATATTCCAGATCGACATTGGTCTTGAGCGACTTGGCGGTGCCGAACGCATCAACGATGACCGAATGGTCGATGACGAGATCGACCGGCACGAGCGGGTTGATCTTCTTGGGGTCACCACCCAAAGCCACCATCGCGTCGCGCATGGCGGCCAGGTCGA
>JAYWHQ010000120.1:0-5215 GCA_043777655.1 Allobosea sp.
ATCGGCAGAAGATCCAGACGTGTAAGCGCGGCCTTGAGGGCAAACTCGCCATAATCCATCCGCACGGCGCCTGTGACGCCATTCTCATAGAGATCGAACGAGATGGTGTAGGACGGTGTCTGCTCGCCCGTGCTTTCCTTGAAATAGGACATTTTCACCGGCCAACGTGCCATCCTGGCAAAGTCCGGCGTCCTGAGCGGCTCCTCGACCTTGTCGAGCGCTTCGCCCGCCTCGAACTTGCGGCCGATGACCGTCAGCGTCTCGAACATCTGTCGCCCATCGTCAGAACCATCGAACATGCGGATGGACATGGTGCGCTCACCTGCACGCGCCGCCTGAATCGCAGCCTTCAGCTGAGCGCTGGGGAACACCGCCTTGCCTTCAAACCGATGTGTGTCCGCCTTTGGCAGCTTCAGTGCCACATCCATGCCGCCGGCAGGACCTTGCGTCGCCGTGCCATCAACAATCTCGCGTGGTGCCTCGGAAACTTGCGTCTCGGTCTTGAACCGGAAGCTCTCGCCCGCCCCGCCTTCAAAGCTGTTGGTGCGAGCGTCAATCACGCGTGCGCCGGTTTCGCTGCCTGAAAGCGCCGTTACCTGCCGGAAAGACAAGGCATAGCCCTCGCAAGCATCACCTGTGAAATCAAAGGCAATGCGTCCCTTGGCATTCTCGATGGCTTTGGCGGGCTTGGCCGGGTCCAGCATCAGCTCATAGACCGCGCGATGCGGCACCAGCACCACCCGCTCCTGCGCCTGAACAGGGCCGGCCTCCAATGCCAGCAGTGCCAATGGCAGACCAAGAGGGAGGCGTGAATATCGAATCATCATGCGGCAAATGTCCTGCGTTTGACCTTGTGCAGGTTAGGCACATGCGAAGGTGGCAGCAATGCGGTTGATTGGCTGGCCGCCTTGTCAGTGCCGTCAGTCCAGCCAGTCAGTGACGGCAAGACCGGGCACGCGCGAGAACTCGCGCAGATTGTCGGTGACCAGCACAGCGCCCACCCGCCGCGACTGCGCCGCGATGAGGACGTCATATGGGCCGATTGGCGTGCCAGCACGTTCAAGAACCGCACGAATATCGCCAGCGTGCCGCGCATCCTCGGTGTCGAAGGGCAAGACCGATACGCCTCCCCGCAGAAACTCTGTCAGCACCTTCCGGGAGGCTTCGGCACGATCACTTTTTGCGATCCCGTATTGAAGCTCGAAAAGGGCGATAGCAGGCAAGGCGAAGCGGGCTCCTGAGCGCAGCTCAGCTGTTAGTCGAACCCGATAGCTTGGTCGGCGCTGGTTCAGGATGCCGATGACAATGTTCGTATCGAAGCAGAAGAGCATGTCAGCCATCAATCGAACCTGATGTCGTCATCAGGTCCAAGCGGCGGCGGTTCCGGCACGCCATCAGGCAGGAAGTCCCTCGCGCCCATGTCGTCGAGGCCTGCCAGCCACGACTTTACGTCAAACACCTGTGTCACCGGCTCAAGCACAACCCTGTCCCCGTCCCGGCTGACCTTGACCTCGGTCCCTGCAAAGCGAAATTCTTTCGGCAGCCGCACAGCCTGGCTGCGGCCATGCATGAAGAGCTTGGCGGTGGCGGGTTTTGGAGCTGGACTCATGTTGCGCCTCGCTTGCGATGAGAGCTTTGGTATCTACCAATGATAGATACCATTTCGCTGGCCAATGTGAAAGCCCCTGGCTTGCACCTGCCCCGTGCGTGAGCCACAACGGGCGGCAGCCATGTCCTTGAAGGAGCCCTGCCCCATGTCGACCATTGAAAGCCGCCTTGCCAGCCTCGGGCTCACTTTGCCGACGCCAGCTGCCCCCATCGCCAACTATGTCGGCTATGTCGTGACCGGCAAGCTGGTGGTGGTCTCAGGCCAGCTCTGCTTTGGCCCGGATGGCAAGCTGGCTGACGGCCACAAGGGCAAGCTGGGCGCCGGCGTTTCGCTGGAAGCCGGGCAGGAAGCCGCCAGATTCTGCGGCATCAACCTGCTGGCGATGGCCAAGGCAGCGGCTGGCGGCGATCTGGAGCGCATTGCGCGCTGCGTGAAACTGGTGGGGTTCATCAACTCGGCTCCGGATTTTGCCTCGTTGCCTCAGGTGATGAATGGTGCCTCTGATCTGATGGTCGCCGTGCTGGGTGACCGGGGCCGCCATGCCCGCTCGACCATTGGCATGGCACAACTGCCGCTGGACGCGGCCGTTGAGGTCGAAGCCATGTTCGAGCTGGTCTGAGGCGAGGCAACCATGGCCGCCGAAAGCTGGCTGACCGCCCGCCCCATCGCCCATCGCGGGCTGCACGACAAAGCGCGCGGGGTGATCGAGAACAGCCCTGCTGCCGCCTTGGCAGCCATTGCCGGACGCTATGCCATCGAGTGCGATGTGCAACTCTCCAGCGATGGCGAGGCGCTCGTCTTTCATGATTTCACGCTGGATCGGCTGACTGCTGAAAAAGGCCGGTTGCGTGCGCGCAAGGCCGCCGAATTATCGGCCATCGGCCTGACAGGTTCCGATGACAGAATCCCGACTTTGGCTGCATTCATCGACCTGATTGCCGGCCGTGTGCCGCTGGTGGTCGAGATCAAGAGCCTTTTCGATGGTGACATGGCGCTGACCACCCGCGCGCTTGAGATCGTCGCCGTGCGCAAGCAATGGCCCATCGTGGTCAAGTCCTTCGACCCAAGGATCGTGGCAGAGGTGCGGCGTCTCGCCCCGTCTGTCACACGTGGCATCGTGGCGATGAACGATTACAACTATCCGGATTACAAGCATCTCTCGGCTGAGGAGCGTCACGCCATGGCCAACCTGCTGCATTTCCGCGAGACGCGGCCCGATTTCATCTCCTGGCGCGTCCGCGACCTGCCATCTGCCGCGCCCTTTCTCACACGCGGCGCACTCGACTTGCCACTGATGACCTGGACAGTGCGCACGCCAGAAGACCGCGCCAAGGCGACGGCTTACGCCGACCAGATGGTGTTCGAGGGCTTCACGCCTTGAGCGAGGCGTTCACCGTCAAGGTTGCCACCTCCCTGACAGCGATCCCGGCGCAAGCCTGGGACATTTGCGCACGCGGCCTGCCACTGCCGGGAGAAGCGCGAACGGCGCAGGCAACGTCTCCGGTCGAATCACTGTCTCAGGAAGACAGCGACAATCCTTTCACCTGCCATGCTTTTCTGCTGGCGCTGGAGACCAGCGGCTGCACGGGCGGTCGCACCGGCTGGAGCCCGGCCCATGTGCTTGTGGAAGATGCGCAAGGACGCTTGCTGGCCGCCGCTCCGAGCTACCTCAAGGGCCACAGCCAGGGCGAATATGTCTTCGATCATGCCTGGGCGGATGCCTATGAGCGCGCGGGCGGGCGCTACTATCCCAAGGTGCAGGTCTCGGTGCCCTTCACGCCAGCCACAGGCCGCCGTCTGCTGGTCGCGGGTGGACCGCAGGCAGACGAGGCGCGCAAGCTGCTGATCGCGGGGCTGGGTGCGCTCTGCACCGAGGCGCGCGCCTCTTCGGTTCACGCGACATTCGCGACAGACAGCGACATCGCAGCCCTGACAGAGGCCGACTATATCGAGCGGCACGACCTGCAGTTCCATTGGCAGAACGAGGGGTTCACCAGCTATGACGATTTCCTCGCCACCCTCGCCTCACGCAAGCGCAAGGCGCTGAAGCGTGAGCGGCGCGAGGCGCTCGAGAGCGGCCTCACCGTCGAAGCGCTGACGGGCGCGGCGCTGACAGAAGATGTCTGGGATGATTTCTACCAGTTTTACGAGGATACCAGCGCCCGCAAATGGGGCCGCCCCTATCTGACGCGCGCCTTCTTCTCGGCCATTGGCCAGAGCATGCCCGAAAAGATCGTGCTGATGATCGCCAGCCATGGTGGCAAGCGCATCGCCGGGGCCATCAACTTTCGGGGTGCCAACGCGCTGTATGGCCGCAACTGGGGTGCCATCGAAGAGCACCCCTTCCTGCATTTCGAGCTCTGCTACCATCAGGCCATCGACTATGCGATTGCGCATGGCCTGGCCCGTGTCGAGGCGGGCGCGCAGGGCGAGCACAAGCTGGCGCGCGGCTATCGCCCGGTGTTGACGCGCTCCGCCCACAAGCTGGCTGACCCCGGACTTGAGCGCGCCGTGGCCGACTATCTCAAGCGCGAGCGCAAACACATCGCAGCAGCGCGCGAAGAACTGGACGCGCAGGGTCCGTTCCGCAAAGGACCATTGCTGCAAGGGGATGATGCGTGACTGCATCGGTGGTACATGCAGCGATTGCGCGCGTTTCAGCCTTTGGCGCTTGACGGCTGCCCACTGATCGCAAGACTGGTGATGCAACCCAGCCGCAAAATGTCGGAACGAAGCTGACAATGACCCACGCCTACGACCCCTCCAACATCTTCGCCAAGATCCTTCGTGGCGAGATCCCCAGCCAGCGCGTGTTTGAGGATGACCATACCATCGTCATCATGGACATCATGCCGCGCGGCCCCGGCCATGTGCTGGTGATTCCACGTGCGGCTTGCCGCAACGTGCTTGATGCGCCGGTGGAGGCTCTGGCTGCCGTTGCCCGCACGACGCAAGTGATAGCACGCGCGGTGATGCAGGCCTTTGGCGCCGATGGCGTCACCATCCAGCAGTTCAACGAGAGCGCGGGCGGCCAGGTGGTGTTCCATCTGCATGTCCATATCATCCCGCGCTTCGAGGGTGTTGCGATGCGTCCTCATACCGGCGACATGGAAAAGCCGGAGGTGCTGGCGGCCCATGCCGAGAAGATCAGGGCGGCTCTGGCCTGAAGTTCAGTTCAGGCTTGCGCCAGCCACCAGCCGCCGCCGATCAGCACGGCTTCGCCCAGAATGACCGCAGGCAGGATGCGCGTGCGGCCCGTGGCCAGTACGGCCAAACCCGCCACCAGCGCACCCAGCCTCAGCGCCAGCGGCAGAGCTGCCAGCGCGCCAGAGGGTGAGACGACCAGCTTGGCAACCACGCCAGCCAGAAGCGCCGTCGCGACCGCCTTCACCCAGATGAGCGCCGGTGAGTTTTCGTCCAGCCGCCGCGCAAACAATACAGCGCACCAGCGCCAGACCTCGGTTGGCAGCACAGCAAAGAGCAGCAGCGCGATATAGCGCCACCAAGCGCCTTCGAACCCGACAATCGGGGGCGTCATACTGTGTCCCCCACCGATGCCCTGTCGCGCACCCGCCGCAGCAGGAACGCCACCGTGCCGCCAACCAG
>JAYWHQ010000121.1:0-5200 GCA_043777655.1 Allobosea sp.
TCTCGACCCGGGTCGACGATGCCGCCCGGGCGCTAGGGGCCAGCCAGCGGGAAGTTTCTCTTACGATCCACTGGCCGCTGGCGCGGCGTGCCATTGCGGCAGGCGGCCTGCTTGTCTTCATCGATTGCATGAAAGAGTTGCCGGCCACGCTGCTGCTCAGGCCGCTGAACGTCGAGACGCTGGCCACTGTGGTCTATGGCCATGCATCGCGCGGATCGTTCGAGGATGGCGCGGCAGCGGCCCTGCTGATCGTGCTGGCCGGGCTCTATCCGGTCTATCGCATGGCGCGCGCCGGTGACGACCCGCGCTAGCCCTTGTGCAATGCAGCATATGCTTGACAGGCCCCGGCCAAACCTGACAGCAAAGATCTCCGTTTCCGTTTCCAACCGAGAGTTGTTGCGATGCTCAAAGGCAAGTCCGCGCTCGTCACAGGTTCGACCTCCGGCATCGGTCTGGGCATTGCCCGCGCCCTCGCAGGGCAAGGCGCGAACCTGACCATCAACGGCTTTGGCGATGCGGCTGAAATTGCCGCGCTGGTGGCCAGCCTGAAGGCCGAGTTCGGCGTGCAGGTGGCTTATGTTCCTGCCGATGTGAGCAAGGCTGCCGAGGTCGATAACCTGGTGGCAGAAGCGACAGAAATCCATGGTGCGGTCGATATTCTGGTCAACAATGCCGGCATCCAGCATGTTGCACCGATCCAGGATTTCCCCATCGAGCGCTGGGATGCGGTGATCGCGATCAACCTGACCGCTGCTTTCCTGGCCACGCGCGCTGCCCTGCCGCAAATGCTGGCCCGCAACTCTGGCCGCATCATCAATATCGCCAGCGCGCATGGTCTGGTCGCCAGCGCTCAGAAATCGGCCTATGTCGCCGCCAAGCATGGGCTTGTCGGGCTGACAAAGGTGACCGCGCTTGAAACCGCACAGACCGGCATCACCTGCAACGCCATTTGCCCAGGCTGGGTGCTGACGCCTCTGGTGCAGAAACAGATCGATGCCCGCGCTGCCAGCGGCAACATTCCGGTGGCGCAGGCCAAGATTGATCTGCTTTCCGAGAAGCAGCCATCGCTCGAGTTCGTGACGCCTGAACAGCTTGGCGGGCTCGCCGTGTTCCTGTGTTCGGACGCGGCGGCGCAGGTCCGTGGCCAGTCTATCGGCATGGATGGCGGCTGGACGGCGCAGTAGAGCCAGCGCTGTTTTTGGGAAGCATTGCCATCTGGCGATATTCACGGATGCGCCAGCCCTTGCGGCATGGTAGCGAAAACCATCATTGACGCGTGAGGGTCTCATGAAGAAGGTTTTTTCCACAGCACAAGCGGCGCTTGCCGACGTGTTAAAGGATGGCATGGTCATCATGTCTGGCGGCTTCGGCCTTTGCGGCATTCCCGGCGTGCTGATCGGCGCCATTCGTGAATCCGGCGTCAAGAACCTGACGGTGATTTCCAACAATGCAGGCGTGGATGGCGTCGGCCTTGGCGTGCTGCTGGAAACCCGCCAAATCTCCAAGATGATCTCGTCTTATGTCGGCGAGAACAAGCTTTTTGCCCAGCAGTATCTGGCTGGCGAATTGCAGCTTGAGTTCAACCCGCAAGGCACCCTGGCCGAGCGCATCCGCGCTGGCGGCGCTGGTATCCCGGCCTTCTTCACCAAGACCGGCGTTGGCACCATCATCGCAGATGGCAAGGATATGCGCGAGTTTGACGGCGAGAAATATGTGATGGAGCGCGGCCTTGTTGCGGACCTTGCCATCGTCCACGCCTGGAAAGGCGACACCGAAGGCAACCTTGTCTACCGGAAGACGGCGCGAAACTTCAATCCGATGATGGCGACTGCCGGCAAAGTCACGGTGGCTCAGGTCGAGCATCTGGTGAAGCCGGGCGAGATCGATCCGGACCACATCATCACGCCCGGCATTTTCGTGCAGCGCATCATCCATACGCCCGGCATCGAGAAGCGCATCGAGCAGCGCACCACGCGTTCGCGCAACATCGCCTGACAAGACTTCGCTGAAGGAGATCATTATGGCCTGGACCCGCGAACAGATGGCAGCGCGCGCCGCGAAAGAGCTGCGCGACGGCTACTACGTCAACCTCGGCATTGGCATTCCAACCCTGGTGTCGAACTTCATACCGGCAGGCATGTCCGTGCAGCTGCAAAGCGAAAACGGCATGCTGGGCATGGGCCCCTTCCCTTTCGAGGGTGAAGAGGATGCCGACCTCATCAATGCCGGCAAGCAGACCATCACGGAGTTGCCGACCACCTCGTATTTCTCGTCGAGCGACTCGTTCGGCATGGTGCGCGGCGGGCATATCGACCTGTCGATCCTTGGCGCCATGCAGGTGGCGCAGAATGGCGACCTCGCCAACTGGATGATCCCCGGCAAGATGGTGAAGGGTATGGGCGGCGCGATGGATCTCGTCGCTGGCGTCAAGAAGGTCGTCGTGGTGATGGAGCATGTTGCCAAGGATGGCCCCAAGCTGCTCACCGCCTGCAACCTGCCGCTGACCGGCTCTGCTGTCGTTGATCTGGTCATCACCGATCTGGCGGTGTTCAAGATCGACAAGGTCGGCGGAAGCGGCATGACCTTGATCGAGCTGGCCGATGGCGTGACACTTGAAGAGGTGAAGGCCAGCACGCAGGCTACGTACGAGGTGGCTCTGGGCTGAACAGCCCTCGGCGCAGCATCTCGACAACGGATGTTTGCGGACCTAGAACCGAAATGCAGAAGCGCGCGACCCCGCGCCTCTGGTCTGGCCTTCCCTCTTTGCGGCCCTGATGGCGGTCCTTTCAGAACATGAAATTGCGGGCGCCTGTTTCTCTCCTTTTGCTGGGCATCCTTGCTCTGCTGGCTGGTTTTTCAACCTGGTCGCTGCCCTCAGCGCGGATCGAGCAGCGACTGGTCAGCAGCCTTTGGCGTGCGACAGGTCTGACATTCGGCTTTTCTGGTCCAATCCAGATACAATTGCTGCCAAACCCAAAGCTGAAATTTTCGCAGGTCAGTCTCTCGCATGCCGATGGCAGGCTCCGCGCCAAAGTGAAGGACATGACCGCCAGCGTGCGTCTGCTTGCACTTGTCGCAGGGCGTCTCGATTTCAGCAGCGTGACCCTGGCATCGCCCGAAATCGATGCAGGCGTGCCAAGCGATGCGACCACGCCAGCGGCATGGGTCGCACCTGTTGCCCGACTTTTTGCGGGGCTTGATGCCAGCGCACGCATTGTTATCACCAACGGCACCGTCTTTGCGCGCTCCGGCAATGCGATCAGCACCATCGTTCGCGATGTCAACGTGGTGCTGGCCGAGCGGGACAAGGAAGAACCTCTTCAGCTTGCCGGCTCGATGAACTGGCGCGGCCAGCCCACAACTCTTGAAGTGATGTGGCCAACCTCGCCAGTCAGCAACAAGACGTCTTTCAGGATCCGCTCCGAGCTTTTGCGCAGCGCCTTCGATGGCAAGCTGGTTCCCGGCGATGGCCCGCTCCGGCTTGACGGCAATTTTGAAATGGAAACACCAGACTTTTCCCGACTTGTCCGCTGGTTTGGCGAGACGGCTCCGCTGGCATCGCTTGTTGGCCAGATGAAGCTGTCGGCAACAGCCAGCTTGCGCGGCAACGTGCTGGAGCTGACGTCCAGCGCTCTGCAACTTGACCGTGACAAGCTGGAAGGCGCCTTGTCCCTGCGTATGGGCGAAGGTCGCTGGAACCTTTCAGGCACATTTGCAGGTGCCACGCTGGACATGGACCGCATGGTCGCTGCCATAGACCCGCGATCAGCGCCTGGCGTCGACCGCAATGCCGACTTCGCCATCAATCTGGATGATTGGACGAAGCACGATGTCGACCTGCGCATCTCGATCGAGAATGCGCGGTTTGCGGGCTTGCGGCTGAACACGGTCGCCGCACAGCTGATGGCCAGCAGCGGCCGTGTCGAGGCCAGTATCATTCGGGCGACTGCCTACAAGGGCAGTCTGCGCACGCGCGCCGTTCTGTCCAAACCCGCAACATTGACCGAATTCCGGCTGCAAACCACGGTCGAGCGGCTCGACCTTGCGCAGGCTTCTGGGGATTTTGGTGGCACAAAGCGCCTGTCTGGCACCGCAAGTGGCCAGTTTTCGGTTGAAGGTGCGGGGTCAAGTCTAAATGAGGTGCTGGCTTCGCTTTCAGGGCGCGCATCAGCCAACATCCGCAATGGCGAGATGCCTGGCCTTGCGCTGGCAGAAGTGGTGCGGCGCTCCGAGCGGCAGCCTCTGAGCGCCCTGCGCGACTGGCGCAGCGGGCGCACCGGCTTCGATGCTGCCAATTTTGCAGCAAACATCAGCAACGGCACGATCCAGCTGACCGATGCCAACATGTTCGGACCGAGCTTTCGCGCGACCCTTGCTGGCAGTGCCAGTGTCGCCGAACGCAGGCTGGCTCTTTCGGGCAAGCTGACCGCGACAACCGGCACCTTGCATATCCCGTTTGACATCACCGGCCCTGTCTCGGATCCGGTCGTTACGCCTGATCTCTCAGTGCTGCTGTCCGGCCACGGCGCAGACGCGCCCACCAGGGCAATCCCCTGAGCGCTGCTCAGGCCGGGGCCGAACCTTCGGCTGCAGGCGCCTCATCCTCGGCATCATCCTCGCCCGCTTCCCCGACGCGCTCGACAGCAACAACCTTTTCGCCTTCAGCCGTGTTGAACACCGTGACGCCTTGTGTGGACCGACCGGCAATGCGAATGCCTTCGACCGGGCAGCGGATCAACTGGCCACCATCAGTCACCAGCATGATCTGGTCGGCATGCTCGACCGGGAAAGAGGCGATCAACGGCCCATTGCGGTCATTGACCGACATCGCCACGATGCCTTTGCCGCCACGTCCGGTGACGCGATATTCGTAGGAAGAGCTGCGCTTGCCGTAGCCATTCTGCGAAATCGTCAGCACAACCTGCTCAGCCGCCGACATCTCGATATAGCGCTCGGTGCTGATCTGCGCGTCCGGAGTCTGCTCCTCCGCATCCGTGGCCCCGGCCTCCTCGATGGCTTCGCCAGCCACAAGACGGCGCATCTTGAGATAGGCCTGGCGCTCGTCACCCGTCGCCTCGCTGTGGCGCAGGATGGCGAGCGAAATGACCGTGTCATCCTTGGCCAGATTGATGCCGCGCACGCCGGTCGAGTCACGGCCCTTGAAGACGCGCACATCCGGCACGGGGAAGCGAATGCACTG
>JAYWHQ010000122.1:0-5192 GCA_043777655.1 Allobosea sp.
CCCAACAGATGCTGCACATAGATCAGCGCGCGCGGTGCTTCAGCCGCGCTCATCCGGCATCGGCTTTCTGCGGCCTGGCCTCGACCGGACCAGACAGGCCATCGCGCCCGCTGGCAAACAGTGTTCGCAATTTGCCGATGGTAACTGTGTGATCGAGGCTGCCACGCACCTTCTTCATGGCCGCAAGGCCGAGCCGGTAGCGCTCCTGCGGATCGCCCATCAGTTCCGCCATGCGCCTTGCCAGTCCAGCAGGATCATCAGGTGAGACCAGCGCGCCATGTACGCCGTCATCGATCAGTTCGACCACGCCGGAGACAGGCGTCGACAGAATGGCAAGCGCCTGGCTCGCAGCCTCCACGAGCACATTCGGCAGGCCATCTCGATCCCCATCGCTGGCAATGCGGCAGGGCAGCACGAACAGATCAGAGGTGCGGTAGAGTCCCAGCACATCGACCTGATCGAGCGCGCCGCGAAAGTCGCAGCGCCCGGCAATGCCAAGCCGCTGTGCCTGCGCGCGCAAGGCCGCCACACCTTCCCCGCCGCCAACATGGGTCCATTGCCAGGACAGGTTGGACGGCAGCACGGCCAGCGCCTCCAGCAGCGTGTCGAGGCCCTTCTTTTCCACAGCGCGCGCCACAGTCAGCAGACGCACCGGCTTGGCAGCATCGCTCCCGTCGCGGCTCGCCATCGGCACTGGCAGGGCTGCGAACCGGCTGAGGTCGAGGCCATGATAGACGAGAATGGCCGGCTTTGTCGGCGGCGCAAGCGAGTTGAGTTGCTCGAGCCCGGCCTTCGTGCAAGTCACCGTCCAGTCGGCGGCGGCCAGCTTGTCCGCGAGGTCCCGATCCGGCGAAGTCCAGATGTCCTTGGCATGCGCGGAGATGGACCAGGGTAACCCCGCGATGAGGCTGCAGTAGCGGGCCACGCTGGCTGGCGTATGAATGAAATGGGCATGAATGCGCGTCGTGCCGCGCGGCATCTCGCTGGCAAGGACACAGGCCTGGCCAAAGCGCCGGATGCGGCTTCGGCTCAGGTCGCGTGGCAGATCGCGAAGCAAGGCGAGGGCTGCGCGCACGAAGCCGGGCCGCAGCATCGACTTGAACAGGCAGCGCAGGACACGGGCGGGCGCGTCATGCAAATATTCGGGCAAATAGCCGACCTGAGCCTTGATCTCGGCATGGATCGGATGCGTCCGTGTGTCGGTGGGTCGACGCAAGGCCCAGATCTCGAGAGGCAGGCCGCCCTGCTCCAGAGCCTTGATCTCTTGCGCGATGAAGGTTTCCGAAAGGCGCGGGTAGCCCTTCAGCAGAAAAACGACCAGCCCGGCCACGCGCTTACTCGGCTGCCGGAGGCAGGAAGACCTCTCGTCGGTGCAACGTCTCGAAATGACCGCGCACCACTTCGCAGATCTGCTCGAGACCGCCAAGCATCTGGTCCGCGCCAGCGGCCATTGGCCCAGCCCGATGTGGCAGGTTCCGTAGGTGCTTTGCCATGACGTCGGGAATAGCAGCCTCTTCCGGCATGAGCACGTCCACAAGCCCCAGTTCGGCCGCCCGGCGGGCCCTGATCAACTGCTCTTTGCGCGGCTGCGTGCGCGGCACCAGCAGGGCTGGCTTGTCGAGAGACAACAGCTCGCAGAACGTGTTGTACCCGGCCATGCTGACCACTGCCGACGCGCGCTGCAACAGCAATTCCGTCTGCGGGTGGAAATCGATGACCTGGACCTTGGGCATTCTGGCGGCGATGCGATGGATCTCCTCGCGGTCATCTGTCCGCATGAACGGCCCCAGCAGAAGCAGCAACGGGGTCCTCGTCGGATCCGCTTCATGCCCCGCCAGACTGGCGCGCATTAGGGGCGCGCCATCCCCACCGCCGCCGGCAGTCACCAGGACATAGTTTTCCGGCAAGCTCTCGATCGACGACAGATTGGTCGCCGACTGCTCGCGGCGCAGGAATCCGGTATAGGTCAGCCGCTTGTCGAAGTCCTCGGGTAGCCTGATGTCAGTCAACGGGTTCCAGAATTGCTCGGGCCCATAGATGAAGACGTTGTCGTAAAAGCGGTCCATCAACGCCAGCGTGTCCCGCTTTGCCCACTCGGCATCCAGCACTTCAGCTTCATCCATCACGTCACGGAGCCCGGCGACCAGCCAGCAATTCCGCGCCTTCAGCATGTCCAGAGTGGGCAGCAACTCACCCCTGAGTCCCAGCGGCTCCTTGTCGACAATGAACATGTCCGGATCGAACGATGCAGCGGTCGAGCGGATGATCTCCTTGCGCCATTCCAGTGTCTCCTGGATGTCGATATGGCGACCGATCGAGGTGTATTCCCCATTGTAGAGCTTGATCACGCTCGGAATTTTGACGAAGTCGACGCGCGCCTTGAAGTCGAAGGCACCTGCGATCTGGGAGCCGGAAATGATCAGGACATGGATGCCCTTGAAACGGCCGACCAACGCGTGAGCAATCGCACGGCAGCGCCTGAGATGGCCCAGGCCGAACGTGTCGTGGCTGTACATCAGGATTCGCACTTCAGAGAACCGCTGCTGTTTGACAGGCGATGCACTGGATGGGCTTGTGGCATGTTGCCCGGCCGACGGGCGTTCGGCCAATCCGTGCAGATCTTCAGTCGTCATACGCGGCACCTGGGTTTTTTTCCATTTTGCATGTTTCACGTTCCATCGACAAGCTGTCCGGAAGGCCTGTCGTCGGCAGCAGCCTTGGCTTGTCATGACAGCCTTCGCCATGCGATTTGGCACACCATGAGCAAACAGCGTTATCTACAACCAGGCGACGTGTACGACCTGTTGATGGGTCTGTCCAAGCTGACCAAGGTCGCGTTCCTTGCAGATGTGGCAAAAGTCATGGGGGACCTGGCGCCTGCTGACATGACGGTTGCACTCAATCCGAAGCAGATTGCCAGCAAAATCTGGCTTCTGGACATGCTGCAAGCCCACGCGGACGCTGCATATGACAAGGTAGCCGTGGTTGGCGGCTGGTATGGCGTACTTTCAGGACTGCTCCTGAACGATCCGCGTTTCTCGATCGGGCGTGCAACCAGCATCGATATCGATCCGTCATGCGCACCAGTCGCCATGCTGCTCAATCGTCGTTTTGCTGAGCAAGGGCGCTTCGAGGCCCTGACAGGCGACATGCACGACATCGAGGCTCAGACGATAGGGGTGGGTGCAGGCACCCTTGTCATCAACACGAGCTGCGAGCACATTCCCGATGTTACCCATTGGCTCGGCACATTGCCCCGCGCGCAACTGGTCGTGCTCCAATCCAACGACTACGTCGCTGTTCCAGAGCATATTTCCTGCGTGGCCTCTGCAGAGGAATTCGCGGACAAGGCCGGACTTTCCGAGCTCATGTTCAAGGGCGCCCTGCCAACCCGACGCTACAATCGCTTCATGCTGATCGGGCGCACCTGACACGCAGGGCGGCAAGGCAGTCCCCCTGAGACCCTACTCCTGGTCGACCATAAGCCTGCCACGCGCTTCAAGGCCTGCCAGCACGATCAGACGCTGCAGCAGCTTGGAACGCCCCGCCGCATCATCATCGATCATCAGGCGCGCAAGGCTGTCGATCGATGCATACTGGGCGACAAGACAGGAGCTCGCGAGAAGTGACATAAGAGCGGGCCCATTCTGGCGCAGAAAGCGGCCATAGACCCAGCGGAAACCCTGCTTCTCTTGCCTTTGGGCGGTTGGCAGTGGCGTGAAGCTGGCAAACACGGCTCGCAGTTCTGTCTTGTTGAAAGCACCATCGAACTTGGAGGATCCAGCCCCCGCCAGACGGCGTGCAAGCCGATAATCGAGAAATGGGCTGCGGTTCTCGATGCCTGCTGCCATGGCATTGCGGTCGTTCTGCCAGAGCCATTCCTGCATGCGACCAGCGGTTGCATCCCGTTCCAGTGCCTCGGGGAAGGAACCTTCGAAACCCGCCAGCGGATCGCTTGAAGGCGCATGCTCGACGCCCCTTCGCCGGGCTGGATGCAGGAGCGCGAGGTCCTCCGGTGCCAATAGGTCACGCGCCGGAATCGGCAGTCTGGCGCGGCAAAGGTCCACATCATCAAGACTGGCCAGTTCCCTTGGCAGCATTCCGCCTTCGCGCAGCCGCCGCAGCCAGCGGACATCTCCCGCCTGCGCGGCATCACGCATGGCAAACCCGATCTGACGCTGCCAGTAGCCACCGAAAATCTCGTCCGCACCTGTGCCGTCGAGCGCCACCCGCACACCTTCAGCCGCCGCAGCCTTGTAGAGACCGGCCATGCCAAGCACATTGCCGATCAGTGGAAAGGGCTTCGCCTGATGGGCGCAAACATCGAGAAATTGGTCGACACTGGCCTCGCCATAGTCGAGCGCAAGCTCAAGCCCGGCAATGCCGAGCTGGTCGAGACAGGCATGGGCAAAGCGGGCGTCGTCGCTTTTGCCCGCATCGCCAACCACGCAAACCACTTCGCTGAGCCAGCCGCGTGCGGACAGGATCGAGAGAATCAGCGAGCTGTCGACGCCCCCTGACAGGAGCAGTGCGACCTTCCGGTCAGAGAGCAACCTGGCCTTAACGGCGTCTGCCAGCAGTTCGGCAAGCGGCTGATCGGGGTCGTCAGGGCCGGCCTCGATGCAAAGCGGGACAGCCCGTTCTTCGCGCAGCGACCAGTTCGCCAGATCAAGCTCCAGCACGTGACCAGGCCGCACCTCGCGGACATTCTTCAGGAAGGTCGAGCCATCGGCTGCGGGTAGAAGCCAGCCTTCCGACACAAAGCTGTCGAGGCTGCCAGTCTCCGCCACAGGCTTTGCGCCCCAGAGCGCCATCAGCGCGGCAGGCTCGGAGGCAAAGGCAATCCTGTCGGCATCAAAACAGTAGAACAGCGGCTTCTTGCCATAGCGGTCGCGGGCAGCCGTCAGGATGCCACGGGCGGGATCAAGCCAGCAGAAGGCCCACATGCCGTTGGCATCGGTCAGCGCCGCAGTGCCGCGCTGCCTGAGCAGCCAGAGAAGCGCCTCGGTGTCGCCTTCTGTTTTGCGTTCCATTCCTTGCGTCAACGCACGGAAGTTATAGATTTCGCCATTATACGCCAGCAGGTGCCCATCGCTGGCGAAGGGCTGGTTCGAGCGCGGGTCGAGATCAAGGATCGAGAGGCGCGCATGGGCAAGACCGATGATGGCGTGTTCCCCGCCATCTTCCCCATG
>JAYWHQ010000123.1:0-1565 GCA_043777655.1 Allobosea sp.
CGCGGCAACTCCATTTCCATGATCTTCCAGGAACCGATGACCAGCCTGAACCCGGTGCTGACCGTCGGCCGCCAGATCGGCGAAACCTTCGAGCTGCACCAGGGCATGAATTCGAAGCAGGCCGAGGAGAAGGCCGTGGACATGCTCACTTTGGTGGGCATTCCGGCGCCGGGGCGGCGGGTGCGCGAATATCCGCACCAGCTTTCCGGCGGCATGCGCCAGCGCGTCATGATCGCGATTGCGCTCGCGTGCAGCCCCAAGCTGCTGATTGCGGATGAGCCGACGACCGCGCTGGACGTGACCATTCAGGCGCAGATTCTCGACCTGATGCGCGACCTCAAAAGTCGCGTGGGTGCGGCCATCATGCTCATCACCCATGATCTGGGCGTGGTGGCTGAGGTCGCTGACCGGGTCGTCGTCATGTATGCCGGGCGCAAGGTGGAGGAGGCGCCCGTGCGCGAACTCTTCGCCAATCCGCGCCATCCCTACACGCAGGGGCTGCTGGGCGCTGTGCCCAAACTGGGTTCTTCGCTGACCGGCAAGACCACAAGGCTGGCCGAAATTGTCGGCATGGTGCCAAGCCTCAAGCAGAAGATTCCCGGCTGCGTCTTCGCCGGGCGCTGCGCCAGCGCGACCGAACTTTGCCGCGCGGTTGCGCCCGGCCTTGAGATGAAATCGGCAAATCACATGGCCGCTTGCCACTATGCACAGCGCGAGGTGGCGGCATGAGCGCGTCCGTCTCGGCAGCCAAGGACGCGCCACTTCTCGATGTGCGCGACCTGAAAAAACATTTTCAGCTCGGCTCCAGCCGCTTTTTCGGGCCGCCGCGCTTTGTCTATGCAGTGGATGGCGTCTCGTTCCAGATCATGCGCGGCGAGACGCTCTCGCTGGTGGGCGAATCCGGCTGCGGCAAATCCACTGTCGGCAAGGCCATACTCCGGCTGTTCGATCTGACGGCGGGCGAAGTTTCGATTGACGGCCAGCGCATCGACAACATCAGCCAGAGTGCACTGCGGCCGCTGCGCCAGCGCGTGCAGGTTGTGTTCCAGGACCCGTTTTCCAGCCTTAATCCGCGCATGCGGGTGCGTGACATTCTGGCAGAACCGATTCGCAATTTCGGGCTGGCGAAGAATGCTGCCGAACTGGATGCGCGCGTCGCCTCGCTGATGGACCGGGTGGGCCTGAACCGTGACGCGGTCAGCCGCTGGCCGCATGAGTTTTCCGGCGGTCAGCGCCAGCGCATAGGCATCGCACGCGCGCTCGCCTCCGAGCCCGATCTCATCATCTGCGATGAGGCGGTGTCGGCGCTCGATGTCTCGGTGAAGGCACAGATCATCAATCTGCTCGGTGATCTGCAGGCGGAACTTGGCCTCGCCATGCTGTTCATCAGCCATGATCTGGCCATTGTCGAGCACATGACACATCGGGTCGCGGTGATGTATCTCGGCAAGATTGTCGAGCTTGGCACCAAGCAGCAAATCTTTGCCAACCCGCGCCACCCTTACACAGTTGCGCTACTGTCCGCTGTGCCGGTGCCAGACCCGACAGTCGCGCGCAATCGCATC
>JAYWHQ010000124.1:0-1561 GCA_043777655.1 Allobosea sp.
CTTGCTCAAGCACGAAAGGCTCCCAGCCATCCCAGGCATCGGCCATGGAGCCGGGCGCAACCGCCTCGATCACCAGAACTTTCGGGCGGCAGGCCTGCCAGTCATTGCCTGCCAGCACATCGGCTTCGGCACCCTCGACATCGATCTTGAGAAAATCAGGCGCTGTCAGGCCATGCTGCCGGGCAAGGGCCGCAAGCGTCGTCATGGCCATCGTGCGGCTGGTGACCCCTGCCCCTTGCGACTTGGCAGTGTCGGCATGCGTGGAGACCGTGGTCGAGAAGCCGTGCAGCTTGTCCACCTCGTGGAAGGTGACGCTGCCTTCTTTTCGCCCGACAAGAATTTCGGCCACCGCATCGCGTGGGCGGATATGGGCATAAAGCGACGCAAGTTTTGCCTGTGGCTCGACGATAAGTCCGCGCCAGCCCTGCAGATAGAACCAGAGCGAGACATTGTCCGCCACCGGATGGCCGCCGCCAATGTCAATATAAGTGCCACTGGCCTGCCCCTCGAAAACGCGGGCAAGGTGATAGTCTTCCAGGTTCTGGGCGTATGAGAGTTTCATCGTTTTGGCTGGGGCTCGATGGCTTGCAACTCGGTGGAGGAGAGCAGCGCCGGAGCAGCCGTCATCGCCGATTTCTCGTTCTTCGAGCGCGCCTGCATGGCAATGGCCACCGTCAGCTTCTCGGCACTTTCCGATGACATGGAGGACAGGACCTCCGACATCTTGCGCGGGTTCATCTGCTGCACGATCGGCAACAGCACATCGATCGTCAGCCGATCAAAGATGCGCGCGGCGTCCTTGGGTTTCATCGCCTCATACATCACGACAAGGTTCTTCAGCGCCTGCTGTTCGGCCTGATCCTTCTTGTCCTTGGTCTCGGAAATCTTCTCTTCGATCTGCTTCAGTTCGTTGACACGACCGTCGACCTTCTTTTCAGCCGTATCGAGCATTTTCTCGCGCATCTCGAGCTCGCGCAACCGTGCATCGATCTCTTCACGACGCTCGCCAAGACGCTCCATCAGGGCTTTTTCAGCAGGCGAAACCGGACGCTCGGTGCCATTGATGACGCCAGCCTTGCTGAAAGGGTGCGGCCCGGTCACGGGCTCGTCCTTCTTCTTCTCGTCTTTCTTTTCGTCTTTTTTCTTGTCCACCGATCCGGTCGTGTCCGGATCATTGATCACATAGGGCGAGCGTGCATGGCCGATGATCTCGGCCCAGCCCTTGGGCTTCGGGCGGGCGCCGGCTTCGGTCTGCGCGACGGCGGGTGGCGCTGTCACGGCAGGAGGGAGGCCAGCCGGTTGACCACCCATCCAGCCCAGCGCCTTCAGCGTGAGCAGCCCCATGGCGCCCAGAATGACCGCCGGGATCAGCCTTGGCCGCTCAATCATGCTGCCTGGCTTTCCATGCGACGCACAGCACGCTCGGTGATGGCAGCCGCCATCCCGGCCGTGTTGGCCATGCGCTCGGAGACCGGCGTCGGCTCCTTGGCCGCCGGCGCGCCGCTGACAAGGCGCGTGGCCTCCACGATCTGCGTGATGCGGGCCATGACATCCTGCCCGG
>JAYWHQ010000125.1:0-1561 GCA_043777655.1 Allobosea sp.
GTCGCTGCGCTCCTCGCAATGACGGACATGGTGCGGTCCGAGGCAATTGACGCCCGTTAAATCGTTCGCTAAATCGAACGTTATGAACTTCTCATCAAACTCGTTCGTCAAACGGAGCTTGCCATGACCGACCGCATTCCGGGTTTCAACACACTCGCCATCCATGCGGGCGCTGCGCCCGATGCGGCCACCGGCGCACGCGCCACGCCGATCTACCAGACAACGAGCTTCGTGTTCGACGATGTCGATCACGCCGCCTCGCTTTTTGCGCTGCAGGCCTTCGGCAACATCTATTCGCGCATCGGGAACCCGACCTGCGCCGTGCTGGAAGAGCGCATCGCGGCACTGGAAGGCGGCACGGCTGCGCTGGCCGTCGCCTCGGGCCATGCTGCCGAGTTCCTGATCTTTCACGCGCTGATGCAGCCCGGTGATGAGTTCATCGCCGCCAAGAAGCTCTATGGCGGCTCGATCAACCAGTTCAACCATGCCTACAAGAATTTCAGCTGGAACGTGGTCTGGGCCGATTCCGACGAGCCTGCGACATTCGAGGCCGCCATCACGCCGCGCACCAAGGCGATCTTCATCGAGTCCATCGCCAATCCGGGCGGCGTTGTCGTCGATATTGCGGCGATTTCGGCCATCGCCAAGAAGCACAAGATCCCGCTCATCGTCGACAACACGATGGCCAGCCCCTACCTCATCAAGCCGTTCGAATATGGCGCCGACATCATCGTGCACTCGGCAACAAAGTTTCTCGGCGGCCATGGCAATTCCATTGGTGGCCTGATCGTCGATGGCGGTTCTTTCAACTGGGTGGGCGATGAGCGCTACCCGATGCTGTCCAAGCCACGGCCCGAATATGGCGGCATGGTGCTGGGCGAAACCTTCGGCAATTTCGCCTTCGCCATTGCCACCCGCGTGCTGGGCCTGCGCGATCTGGGGCCAGCGCTCTCGCCGTTCAACGCCTTCCTGCTGCTCAACGGCATCGAGACCTTGCCGCTGCGCATGCAGCGCCATTGCGACAATGCGCTGAAAGTGTCCACGCATCTGGCGGCGCACAAAGACGTGGCCTGGGTCAGCTATCCGGGCTTGGCCGGCGACCGCTACAACAAGCTGGCGCAGCAATATTGCCCGAAGGGCGCAGGTGCCGTCTTCACCTTCGGCCTCAAGGGCGGCTATGAGGCCGGCGTGCGGCTGGTCAGCAATCTGAAGCTGTTCTCGCATCTCGCCAATATTGGCGACACGCGTTCGCTGGTGATCCACCCGGCCTCGACCACGCATCGTCAGCTGACGGATGCGCAGAAGACGCAGGCTGGTGCCGGCCCGGAGGTGGTGCGGCTCTCGATCGGCATCGAGGATGCGGCTGACATCATCGCCGATCTCGATCAGGCGCTGGCTGCAAGCTGAGCCTGAACCAATCATGGGCTGTCCTGACACTGCTGCTTTCGCGACGCGCGCCGTCCATGCCGGGAGTGATCCCCATCCCGGCACCGGCGCGCGCGTCACGCCGATCTTTCACACCAATGGTTTCGTCTTTGACGATCTGGAACATGGCTCCGAC
>JAYWHQ010000126.1:0-5153 GCA_043777655.1 Allobosea sp.
GGCTCCGGCGGACCTTCGACCCGCACGGTGGTCGAATCCGTCGACAAGGCGCGCGAGAGCGGCAATTCCAAGCGCGTTGGCCCCTTTGCCGTCCCCAAGGCGATGAGCAGTACGGCGTCAGCCACGCTCGCGACCTGGTTCAAGATCAAGGGCGTGAATTATTCGATCTCGTCAGCCTGCGCGACCTCGAACCATTGCATCGGCAATGCCTATGAGATGATCCAGTGGGGCAAGCAGGACGTGATGTTTGCCGGTGGCTGCGAGGAGCTGGACTGGACCTTGTCCGTGCTGTTCGACGCGATGGGCGCCATGTCATCGAAATACAATGACCGTCCGTCGACCGCCTCGCGCGCCTATGATCTCAACCGCGATGGCTTCGTGATTGCCGGCGGGGCGGGTGTCGTCATTCTGGAAGAGCTGGAACGGGCCAAGGCGCGCGGCGCCAAGATTTATGGCGAAATCGTCGGCTACGGCGCGACGTCCGATGGCTATGACATGGTCGCGCCTTCGGGCGAGGGCGCCGTGCGCTGCATGCAGCAGGCGCTGGCCACCTACAAGGGCAAGGTCGATTATATCAACCCGCATGGCACCTCGACGCCAGTCGGCGATGTGAAAGAGATCGAAGCCATTCGCGAGGTTTTCGGCGTGGGCGACAAGGCGCCGCTGATCTCCTCGACCAAATCGCTGACCGGACATTCGCTGGGTGCCACCGGCGTGCAGGAAGCGATCTATTCGCTGCTGATGCTCAACAATGATTTCGTCTGCGAGAGCGCCCATATCGAAGAGCTTGACCCGGCCTTTGCCGACATGCGCATCGTGCGCAAGCGCGTCGACAATGCAGGCCTGTCTTGCGTGCTGTCGAACTCCTTCGGCTTCGGCGGAACGAACGCGACCATCGTGATGAAGAAGCTGGAGGCTTGAGGCTGGCTTGAGACGATAGCTTTTTTCGTCTATACGCCTTGTCTAGACGGAGGATTTCATGGCATTCCATGTTCGGGATTCTGAAACAGACTTGGTTGTGCGCAAGCTAGCCAGGAAGACAGGCTTGTCGATGACGGACGCGATCAGGATCGCTGCAAGTGAAAAGCTTGCGACGATCGAAAAAGCTGAAGCGCAACGCGATGACCGGCCATTTCTGGAACGTATCAAGGACATCCAGGATCGGGTGGCGTCCTACCCCAAGACGGGCAAAAAAGCCGACAAGGCCTTCTACGACTGGCTATCGGGTGGCGAGTGATCTTTGTTGATGCGTCTGCGATGGTGGCAGTCCTTTGTCGCGAAGAGCCGATGCTGCGGATAGCCAAAGTGATTGACAGTGGGGCTGTATTATTCACATCGCCCCTCGCCATGTTTGAGGCTACGCTAGCGATCGTGCACCGGAAGGACTGTCCACCGCAGAAATCAGCGTTGGATGTGAGCGCCCTGGTCTCGCAAGCCAATATGGCCATTGTCGATATCGAGCCTGATATGTTCGAGATTGCGGTCAGCGCTTTCGAGCGCTTCGGGAAAGGGCACCACAAAGCCAAGCTCAATCTCGGCGATTGCTTTGCTTATGCTGTCGCGAAATCCCGCAATGCCTCAATTCTGTTCGTCGGCGACGATTTCACGCATACCGATCTGCCAGACGCCCTCGCAGCCATCTGAAGAAAGCCTGTCCCCATGCTCCCCCTCATGCACAACAAGCGCGGCCTCGTCATGGGCGTCGCCAATCAGAACTCGATCGCCTGGGGCATTGCCCGGACGTTGGCCGCCCATGGCGCTGAGATGGCTTTCACCTATCAGGGCGAGGCGCTGGGCAAGCGCGTGAAGCCGCTGGCCGACAGCATTGGCTCGTCGCTGGTGCTGCCTTGCGATGTCGAGGACATTGCCTCGGTGGATGCTGCATTCGAAGCAATTGACCGGGAATGGGGCGGCGATTCCGCCCGCAACACGCTGGATTTCATCGTCCATGCCATCGGCTTTTCTGACAAGAACGAGCTGAAAGGGCTTTATGCCGACACCAGCCGCGAGAACTTCTCGCGCACCATGGTGATTTCCTGCTTCTCCTTCACTGAGGCCGCCAAGCGCGCTGCCGCCCGCATGCCGCATGGCGGATCGATGATTACGCTGACCTATGGCGGCTCGATGCGGCTGATGCCGAACTACAATGTGATGGGTGTGGCCAAGGCCGCGCTGGAAGCCTCGATGCGCTATCTCGCCAGCGATTTTGGCCCGCAAGGCGTCCGCGTCAACGCCCTCTCGCCAGGCCCTGTGCGCACACTGGCTGGCGCCGGCATTGCCGATGCGCGCGCCATGTATGCCTGGCAGCGCGAGAATTCGCCGCTGCGCAAGAACGTCACGCTCGACGAGATTGGCGGCTCGGCGCTCTATTTCCTGTCCGATCTGTCAGGTGGGGTGACCGGCGAGGTGCACCACATCGATGCGGGCTTCCACATCACCTCGATGCCGGTGCTGGATGTGCTGAAGGACGTGACATTCAAGGACGAGGGCTGAAACACAAAGCGCCGGAGGCGCTCCCGCAGTCACGGCGCTCAGGCTCTTCCGTGCTCGCGCTGACCCTGCTCAGTTGTTGCTGCCCGTCGCAGAGAACCAGCGGCCGTAGAGCCGGTCATAAGTGCCGTTCTCGCGCAGCTTGAGCAGTGCCTCATTCACCGGCTTGCGCAGCGGGGAGTCTTGCGGAAACAGGATGCCGTAATTCTCTTTCCGGAAAATCGGGCCGACGACACGCACCTTGCCCTTGCCGAGTGTGGCGGCGCGATAGAGCAGCACGGGCGCGTCAAAAACAACTGCATCGACCTGGCGGTTCTCCAGCGCATCAAAAGCTTGCGTGAGCTGTGCGAACTCGACCGGCACGACATTGGCCGTGCGCAGGAAGGAGGCAGCCGTCGAGGCAGAGGTGGTGGCAACGCGTTTGCCAGGCAGATCCTCCGGGCCATCGATGTCGCCCTTGAGCTGCTGCACCGTCATGGCAGATGTCACTGCCGCAGTGAAATAGGCGACGAAGATCACGCTGACCAGAATGGCGGCGGCTGAAAGTGCGCGCCCGGCGGCAGAGCGCGGATGGTCCAGCTGCTGGCCAACCGCCGCATCGGTCGCCCACCAGATGGCGCTGAAAATGCCGGGGAAATAGCCGGAATGAAAAATGGAGTCCTTGTGGCGGCGCTCGGATAGCCAGGCGAGGTGAGCCGGCACCAGGATCAGCAACGCGAGGAGCCCGAGCAAGGCCGGCATTGCGCCGGTGGTGAACATGTTCAGGATCTGGCCAAGGCCCAGACCAGTCGTCGCTTCGCTGCGCACCATAATCTGGAGGCCTGAATCGAACATGGGTTGCGAGAAATCGAATTTTTCTTCGCGCTCTGCCGTTATCGAGATGGCCGCGATCGCGCCTTGGCTCTGGCCCGATTGCACGCTCGAAAGCACATCTGCAATCGTGCTGACCTCTCGCCATGTCGTGCGCAGGTTGGCTTCTCGCGCAATCGCGTCCCAGAGTTCGACCGAGAACCCGCCATAGACCACGCCTTCCCTGGTCACGAAGGGCGGCAGAACGCGGGTGGCGATGGTCACGTCCTGTGGCGTGGCAGTGGCTGATTGCGCCAGTGCGGCTGGGACTGGCAGCATGCCGCACAGCAGGGAGGCGAACATAAAGGCACGAACGGCCCAGATACGACAGGCAGAGGTCATAAGGCATCTCGCTGGTCAGGCCAGAAGCATCTGGCGAGAGGCTGCCTTACAGTGTCACCCGTGAAGATTGAACGGGAAACTGACGTGATTTGCTGTTTTCTCCGCTCCAGCGCCGCGGAGGCACAACTCTGCCGCCAGTCAGATCGGCAGACCGTCCCCGGTCACTGCGCCGTGAAATATGTCAGCAACACCTTCCCCTTGTCGCCGATGAGGCAAAGGAAGCGGCGTGGCTTGTCTTTCTTTTCGGTGTGCAAATACGCCTCGCCCATGATGATGCGGGTGATAGGCGTGTCTTCGACACTGGTTTTTGCAGCGACGTTGGTCAGACCTTCCTCATCGATGAAGATGTCCGTGATGCTGGCATCGCCCTTGCTGACGGCAATCAGCGCTGTCGCCTTGCAGGCTGTCAGCTCCGCACTGGAAGCGTTGTTGGCAGGTGGCGCTGTCTGGGCAGCAGCGGGCGCAGCAAGGAGCAGCGAGAGCAATGCGAGGCTGGCGGTCGTCTTCATCGGGTTCATCACTGGGCTAACTTTCGTTTCATGTTGCCGCCATAAAACGCAGTGAGTCGTGGTTTGTTCCGCCCCGCGGTGAGCCTATTCCTCATTCAGCGCGCAACGCTGCGGTGCTGGCACGGGATGACAGGCTGTGATGACGCCTCAAATCCCGAGCTTTTTCTTCCGCTGAGCCAGCGTGCGCAGCCGCAGCGCGTTGAGCTTGATGAAGCCGCCGGCGTCGACGTGGTCATAGGCGACGGCGCCTTCTTCAAACGTCACAAGGTCCTGGTCATAGAGCGAGTAGGGGCTGGTGCGGCCCACCAGATGCACGCCGCCCTTGTAGAGCTTGAGGCGGACCTGGCCTGCGACGAATTCCTGGCTTTTGTCGATCAGGCATTGCAGCATCTCGCGCTCGGGCGAGAACCAGAAGCCGTTGTAGATCAGCTCGGCATATTTCGGCATCAGCTCATCCTTGAGATGGGCTGCACCCCGGTCGAGCGTGATCGACTCGATCCCGCGATGGGCGACGCCAAGGATCGTGCCGCCCGGCGTCTCGTACATGCCGCGTGATTTCATGCCGACGAAGCGGTTCTCGACCAGATCAAGCCGCCCAATGCCGTTGGCGCGGCCAAGCTCGTTCAGCTTCGCCAGCAGGCTGGCGGGAGAGAGCGCCACACCATCGATATGGGTCGCGTCACCCTTGGCGAAATCCACGGTGATATAGGTGGGCTTGTCCGGCGCATCCTCAGGCGAAAGCGTGCGAGAAAACACATAATCCGGCACTTCCACGCCCGGGTCTTCCAGCACTTTGCCCTCGGACGAGCAGTGCAACAGGTTCGCATCGACCGAGAAGGGCGCTTCGCCGCGCTTGTCTTTGGCAATCGGGATCTGGTTGGCTTCGGCAAAGGCGATGAGTTGTTCGCGCGAGCGCAAATCCCATTCGCGCCATGGCGCAATCACGATCACATCGGGCTTCAG
>JAYWHQ010000127.1:0-5151 GCA_043777655.1 Allobosea sp.
GCTCGAAAGCCGTGTTCGGCACCAACCCGATTGCTTTTGCCGCGCCGCTGCAAGGCCGCGCGCCGGTCGTCATCGACATGGCGCTGTCCAAGGTTGCGCGTGGGCCGATTGTGGCTGCCGCACAGACTGGTGCTGCCATCCCTGAAGGCTGGGCACTCGACGTCGATGGCCAGCCCACCACCGACGCGAAAAAGGCGCTGGCCGGCACCATGGTGCCGCTGGGCGATGCCAAGGGCACAGCGCTTGCCATGATGGTGGAGGTGCTGGCGGCCGCACTCGTTGGCGCGCATTTCGCCTTTGAGGCCTCGCCTTTCATGAATGCCGAAGGCGGCCCTTCCGAGACCGGCCAGCTCATCCTCGCCATCGACCCTTCCGCCATGGGTGGCGCGTTTTTTGCCGAGCGCATGACCACCCTGGCAGCTGCCATTGAGGATCAGCCAGGCGCACGTCTGTCGGGCGCAAGGCGTCTGGCGATTCGGGCAAAAGCTGAAGCTGATGGCATCGACGTGCCGGACGCTTGAACGCGGCCAAAGCCTGGCATTCGAAACGGAATGGGCAAATGAGAAGGCGTTCGCGCGTTGTCGCGCGGGCCGCATTGGGCTAGACCGTCGCTCGGGGCATCACAGCAAGGAGCGGCTTCGTGGCCAATGACGCGGACGCAAAGTCCAAAACCGGCAAGGTTGCCAAGGCGGAAGAGGGCGGTTTTCTGGAAACCGTGAAGGTCGTGTGCCAGGCGCTGCTGATTGCGCTGGTCATCCGCACGCTGTTTTTCCAGCCTTTCAACATCCCGTCCGGCTCGCTGGTGCCCACGCTTCTGATCGGAGACTATCTCTTCGTCTCGAAATACACCTATGGCTATTCGAAACACTCGATCCCCTTCAGCCCAAATCTGTTTGGCGGGCGCGTTTTCGGGTCCGAGCCCAAGCGCGGCGACATTCTCGTCTTCAAGCTGCCCAAGGACAATTCCACCGATTACATCAAGCGCGTCGTCGGCCTGCCGGGTGACCGCGTCCAGCTGATCGATGGCATCATTCACATCAACAACCAGCCGGTGAAGCGCGAGCGCCTCGCCGATTACCGCCAGCCCGATGGCTGGGGCCGGGATTCGGCTGTGCCGCAGTATCGCGAGACCTTCCCGAACGGGCAGACCCATGTCGTCATCGAACGTGAGGGAGATCGCGGCTTCTGGGACAACACGGCGGTCTACCGCGTGCCGGACGGCCACTATTTCATGATGGGCGACAACCGCGACAACTCGACGGACTCGCGTGACACGACCAGTGTCGGCACCGTGCCCTTCGAAAACATTGTCGGCCGTGCCGAGATCATCTTCTTCTCGATCGAGGAAGGCGCCTCTGCCTGGAAGCTGTGGGAATGGCCCTGGACCGTGCGCTGGAGCCGCATCTTCTCGTCGATCAAGTGAGGCGAGTGCGCGTGCAAGGGTTGATCGTCGCATGAGTCGGAAGAAGCCGCAGTTGGCGGCCCTTGAAGAGCGGCTTGGCTATGTCTTTCGGGACAGGACACTGCTGGAAGCTGCTCTCACCCACATGAGCGCGCCGGAGGCCGAATCCAGCCGCCTCAACAGCTATCAGCGGCTCGAGTTTCTGGGCGACAGGGTCCTTGGTGTCTGCATCGCCAGGATGCTCTATGAGCGGTTCGCCACGTCAGAAGAAGGCGACATGTCGCGCCGTCTGGCCGAGCTGGTGCGCAAGGAAAGCTGCGCGGCAGCGGCTGTGGTCTGGAATGTCGCGCCCTTTCTGCGGCTGGGCGAAGGCGAGATGCAGTCCGGCGCGCGCAAGAACCGGGCGATCCTTGCTGATATCTGCGAGGCCATCATCGGGGCTGCCTATCTCGATGGCGGCCATGATGCGGCGCAGGGGCTGGTGGAACGCGCCTTTGGCGAGCAGATGCTGAAGCCGGCGCGCCCCTTGCGAGATGCCAAGACTGCACTTCAGGAATGGGCCCAGGGCAAGGGCTATCCGACGCCGACCTACAGCGAGCGCGGGCGCTCGGGACCAGATCATTCGCCGGTGTTCAAAGTCGCGGCCTGCGTGCAAGGCTTGATGGACGCCATGGCCGAGGGACGCTCGAAACGATTTGCCGAACAGGCAGCAGCAGAAGCGTTTCTGCGACGGGAAGGCCTTTGGGCAGAAATGATGGAGCAGGATGATGGCCAGGTCTAGAAGCGACAAGGCGCCAGATGCGGCGCGTGCGCCAGTCGAGCCGGGCGCACGCATGCCGACTGGCACCACCACGCGCTGCGGTTTCGTGGCGCTGATCGGCGCGCCGAATGCCGGCAAATCGACGCTGCTGAACCAGCTGGTCGGTGCCAAGATTTCCATCGTCTCGCGCAAGGTGCAGACCACGCGCACGCAGGTGCGCGGCATCGCGATGGCGGGCGAGACGCAGGCGATCTTTGTCGATACGCCGGGCATATTTGCGCCCAAGCGGCGGCTGGACCGCGCCATGGTCACCAGCGCCTGGGGTGGTGCCACGGACGCGGACGTGATCGGCGTGCTGATCGATGTTGCCAAGTTCGAGCATGAGGAAACCATCGCCCTGCTGGAGCGGCTGGACGAACTCAGGCAGCCGAAGTTTCTGATCCTGAACAAGATCGACACGGTCGCCAAGGAGCAGCTGCTGGCGATCACGGTGGCGGTCAATGCGCGGGCGCAGTTCGAAACGACCTTCATGGTCGCGGCACTCTCGGGCTATGGCGTGCCCGACATCCTGACATGGCTGGAAACGCGCCTGCCGATGGGGCCATGGCTCTATCCCGAGGATCAGATTTCAGATGCGCCGCTGCGTTTTCTGGCCTCCGAGATCACGCGCGAGAAGATCTATGAGCGCCTGCATGACGAGCTGCCCTATCGCTCCACGGTCGAGACCGAGAAATGGGAGCAGAAGGCCGATGGCTCGGTGCGCATCGAGCAGACGATCTATGTCGAGCGCGAAAGCCAGCGCAAGATCGTGCTGGGCGAGGCCGGCCAGACCATCAAATCCATCGGCCAGGCCTCGCGCATGGACATTGCCGAGGCAGCCGAAACCAAGGTGCACCTCTTCCTCTTCGTGAAAGTGCGCGAAAACTGGTCGGATGACCCCGAGCGCTACCGCGAGATGGGCCTCGTGTTCCCGAAGGAGTGATGCCTGCCCGGCCTCTCGCAAGCGTGACGGCAGCGAAGGTAGCGCAGGCGTGGCGAATGGCGCATCCTGTGCGTATGAAAGCGCTGCTTCGCCCTTTATGCGTCCTGTTTCTGCTGGCTGGCCTGTTCGGCATGACAGCTTCGGGCTTTGATCGTGCGGCGGCGCAGACCCATGCCGCGCCACCCGCCACCACCACATTCGAACCCTGCGGCGGCCCTGTCTCCTGCTTGACCACCAGCGGACGCTACCGGTTGCGCGTGCCGGCTGGCTGGGACGGGCAACCGGGTTTGCCTGCGCTGATCTTCTTCCACGGCTGGCAGGAAACGCCCGAGGGCATTCTGGCGATGCACGAGATCACGGCCTTTGCCGATGCGTTCGATCTTGTGCTGGTGGTGCCGGAAGGGCAGGGCAAGACCTGGTCTTATCCCGGTTCACCCTCGCGTCATCGGGATGACTTCCGCTTTGTGGCGGAGGTTCTGGACGATGTGCCGAAGCGTTTCCCGGTTGATGTGCAACGCATCTGGGCGTCCGGGTTCAGCCAGGGTGGTTCGATGGTGTGGAATCTCGCCTGCGAGATGCCGGAGCGCTTCCTGGCCTTTGCGCCGGTGGCGGGCGGCTTCTGGGAGCCACTGCCGGAGCGCTGCAAGCACGCCCCGACCCGGATATTCCATGTGCATGGCACGACGGACGCCACCGTGCCGATGAAAGGCCGCAGCTTGCGCAATGGCCTTTGGAAGCAGGGCGACATTGCCAAGGGCTGGTCGGTGCTGGCCAGAGCCAATGGCTGCCAGTTCGATCTTGATGAGCCCTTCGGGCACACTGCGCCGGATGCCGGTGCCGACCTGCCGCTGGCCTGCACGCCATCGCGCTCCTGCCCGGCCAACAGCGCCATGATGCTGTGCCTGCATGGCGGCGGACATCATGTCAGCAGCGCCTACCTGGAAAGTGCGTGGAGCTGGATCACGACCCTGACGCCTGCTGGCGTGATCCGCTAGAACCAGACGATGGAGTGGCAGGACGAGGCAATCATCATCGGCGTGAGGCGGCATGGCGAGGCTTCCGTCATTCTGGTGGCAATGACGCGCCAGCGCGGCCGCCATCTCGGGCTTGTGCGCGGTGGCCGGTCGGTGCGTAACCAGCCTGTTCTGCAGCCCGGCAACATCGTGCAGCTGACATGGAGCGCCCGGCTGGAAGAACAGCTGGGGCACTATCGCGTCGAACCCGTCACCAGCCATGCCGCGCGGCTGATGGCCTCGCCATTGGCGCTCTACGGCATGGCGCTGGCCGCCAGCCACCTGCGGCTCCTCTCCGAGCGCGAGCCGCATCCTGGCCTCTATGAGGCCACCAAAGTGCTGATCGCCCATCTCGATGAGCCGGACATCGCGCCTGCGCTGATGGTGCGATTCGAGCTGGCCATTCTGGGCGAGCTTGGCTTCGGGCTTGATCTGACCAGCTGCGCCGTCACAGGCGCGCGTGAGAGCCTGACCCACGTCTCGCCACGCTCGGGGCGCGCGGTCAGTGCGGAGGCCGCCGCGCCCTATGAAGGCCGCCTTCTGGCGCTGCCCGTTTTTCTCTCGCAGGGGCAGGGCGTGGCCCAACCAACGCCTGCCATGCTGCGCGATGGTTTTGCGCTGACAGGCCACTTCCTGCGCCGTGATCTCTGGGGGCCGCGCGACCTGCCCGAGCCGCCCGAGCGGGAACGCCTGATCGCGCTGCTGAATGACGTTCAACGTGTTGCAACAGGCCGAAACAGCAGCTAGACCGGCGCACAGTTGGGGCGTCGCCAAGCGGTAAGGCAGCGGTTTTTGGTACCGCCATTCCCAGGTTCGAATCCTGGCGCCCCAGCCAAGCGCACTTCTGGCGCCTTTTCCTCAGAACACGCGGTGCTTCAGATAGGCCGCCTGCGGGTCTTCGCCTGCGCGGATGGCGTTCATCATGGCGCTTTCGCCGAAAAGCTTGGCTTCGGCGGCCGCCAGCACATCCTCGATGCGCTCGCCGGGAATGAGG
>JAYWHQ010000128.1:0-5127 GCA_043777655.1 Allobosea sp.
ATTCCACACCGGAATGATAGACACCAAGGCCGACGCTCCAGAGCATCAGGCCAGCAATCGCCAGCAGCGCGGTGACCACGATCATTTGTGCCGTCGGCATGCGCCGTGCCAGCAGGCACCCTACTGCGACCGCCATGGCGGCATAATGCGGCTGGCGCTGCTCCAGACAGAGTTTGCAGGGCAGCAGGCCCATCGCCTTTTCGAACCACCAGGCGCCCGCGATCAGCACGCCACAAGCCAGGCCCAGCGTCACGACCAAAGCCGCAGGGTCTCGTGTCAGGCGGTCCAGCAAGGGGCCCCGCTTGGCTATCGCCATTGCCACCATCCTCCAGCTGACAAGGCCCGCACTGGCGGGCTGTCAACGCACCCCGTCACAGCAGATACTTCACCAGCACAAAGCCGCCAACCACACCAGCAGCCACCAGGCCCAGCAGCAGGCCAAGCCGCTGCTCGATAAATCCCCTGATCTCGACACCATAGCGATGGATCAGTGCAGCAATCAGGAAAAAACGCAGGCCACGTGTGATGATTGACAGCACCACGAACCAAAACAGGTTGTATTCCGCAATACCGCTGGCAATGGTCACGATCTTGTAGGGAATGGGAGTCAGACCCTTGATCAGGATGATCCAGTGGCCCCACTCCTGATAGAGCGCGCGGAACGTCTCGATTTTCTGACCGTAGCCATACACCCCGACCAGCCAGACACCCAGCGTGTCATAGAGCAGCGCACCAATCGCGTAACCCAAAAGCCCGCCGAGCACGGACGTGACCGTGCAGATGGCGGCATAGGTGTAGGCCTTCTCAGGTCGTGCCAAAGCCATGGGCAGAAGCACGACATCAGGCGGGATGGGAAAGAACGAACTTTCCGCAAAGGACACCGCGCCCAGCGCCAGGGGCGCGCGCGGACTGGCAGTCAATGACAAGGTCCAGTGGTAGAGGCGTCTAAACATGCCCCGCTTTGGCGCGCCGCCAAGCAATTGTCCAGTCGGCAGCACAATGGCAACCGTCAAGGCCGCAACAGCGTTGACCTCACCCCGCCGCAACCGCTAGAGAGGCATGGTCCTGGCGACGGGGCCCCTGTGGCGGAATTGGTAGACGCGTCCGACTCAAAATCGGATTCCGCAAGGAGTGCTGGTTCGATTCCGGCCAGGGGCACCACATCACCTTCTTCGGCTTTGATCGCCTGAATTTAGTCAGTCACGCGGAGGCGGACACCGCTGCGCCGCAGTATGCGCTGTCCGGCGACCCTTGTCGTTGGTTTGTCTGATCGCTCTAACCGCCCGGCGGCCTCACACGCTCATCCGCCGTCTGATCTCGTTTTCATCCATGCTGGCGCGGTCACCGGACAGCGTGACCTCGCCACGATCCATCACATACCAGCGGTCGGCGAGCTCCTTGGCGAAATCGAAATACTGCTCCACCAGCACGATGCCCATGTCGCCCTTGCCGCGCAGGTAGGAGATTGTGCGCCCGATATCCTTGATGATCGAGGGCTGGATGCCTTCGGTCGGCTCGTCCAGCACCAGCAGCTTGGGCCGCGTCACCAGCGCCCGGGCAATGGCGAGCTGCTGCTGCTGGCCACCGGACAGGTCGCCACCACGACGCCCGAGCATGTCTTTCAGTACGGGGAACAGGTCGAACAGCTCGGGCGGGATGTTGCGCTCGGTGCGCCTCAGCGGGGCGAATCCGGTTTCGAGATTCTCCTTCACCGTCAGCAGCGGGAAAATCTCGCGGCCCTGTGGCACATAGGCGATGCCGAGGCGGGCGCGATCTTCGGGCCGCATCCCGGCGAGATGGATGCCATCGAGGCTTATGCCGCCGCCGCTGATCGGCTGGTGGCCGACGATGGCGCGCAACAGCGAGCTCTTGCCAACACCGTTTCTCCCCAGCACGCAGGTGACCTCGCCAATGGTTGCCGTCAGCGACACCTTGCGCAGTGCAAGTGCTGCACCATAGTGCAGGTCGATCGCATCAACGCTCAGCATGTCGTCACCGCCCCAGATAGACTTCGATGACGCGGTCATTGCTCGCCACGGCATCGATCGAACCTTCAGCGAGCACCGCGCCCTCGTGCAGGCAGGTGACCTTGCAGTCCAGCGCGCGCACGAAACCCATGTCATGCTCGACCACGACAATCGAATGGTCCCTGTTGATCTCGCGCAACAGACCGGCAGTGGCTTCTGTCTCGGCATCGGTCATGCCAGCGACAGGTTCATCGACAAGCAGAAGCTTCGGGTCCTGGGCCAGCAGCATGGCGATCTCGAGCCACTGCTTCTGGCCATGGCTGAGCTCGCCTGCCAACCTGTCACGATGGCCAATGAGGCGCACAGTGGTGAGATGGCGGTCGATCTCCTCGTTTCTGACGCGGTTTCGCGAACCGAACAGCGCCGAGAAGGCGCTGCGCTCACCTTTCAGCGCCAGAAGCACGTTGTCAGCAACGGTGTGGCTCTCGAACACGGTCGGCTTCTGGAACTTGCGCCCGATGCCGATGCCGGCAATTGCCGCTTCGTCGAAGCGCCGGAGGTCGACGCTGCCGTTGTCAAACAGCACGTCGCCCTCGTCGCATTTCGTCTTGCCGGTGATGACATCCATCATCGTGGTCTTGCCGGCCCCGTTCGGCCCGATGATGGCGCGCATCTCGCCGGGCTCCAGCGTCAGCGACAACGAGCGCAGCGCTTTGAAGCCGTCAAATGCGACGCTGACGCCGTCCAGATAGAGGATCGAGCTCGTGACCGCGCTCATGGCTTGGCCTCACGGGCAGACGGCTCAGCCTCGCGGGCAAGACTGGTTTCCGAACCCGGAGCTTTGCGCCGGGCCTGCCAGCTGTCCCAGAGTCCAATCAGGCCCTTGGGCATGGCGAGCGTCACCAGCACGAACAGTCCGCCGAGCGCAAACAGCCAATAGGCCGCGAGCCAGCCCGAGGTGAACATGGTCTTGAGCCAGTTGACCACCACCGCCCCGAGTGCTGCGCCGACCAGCGTGCCACGGCCGCCAATGGCAACCCAGACCACAGCTTCGATTGAATTTGCCGGATGGAACTCCGAGGGGTTGATGATGCCCACCTGCGGCACGTAGAGCGCACCGGCAACGCCGGCCATCATGGCCGAGACAACCCAGACCAGAAGCTTGTGATGCTCGACCCGGTACCCCAGGAAGCGGGTGCGGCTCTCGGCATCGCGGATTGCCACCAGCACCTTGCCATAGGTCGAGGCGACGATCAGCCGGGCGATCATGAAGGTGAGCGCCAATGCGATGCAGGTGATCACGAACAGCCCGGCGCGCGTGCCCTGCGCCTGTACGTTGAACCCGAGAATGTCCTTGAAATCCGTGAGGCCATTGTTGCCGCCAAAGCCCATGTCATTGCGGAAGAACGACAGCCACAGCGCATAGGTCATCGCCTGTGTGATGATGGACAGATAGACGCCCGTCACGCGGCTGCGAAAGGCCAGCCATCCGAAGACGAAGGCGAGCAGACCCGGCACGAACAGCACCATCATCATGGCATAGGGCAAGGACTGGAAGCCCCACCAGGCGAGTGGCAGTTCCTTGTAGTTGAGGAACACCATGAAATCGGGCAGCACCGGATGGGCATAGACCCCGCGCGAGCCGATCTGGCGCATCAGATACATGCCCATGGCATAGCCGCCGAGCGCGAAAAAGGCCCCATGCCCGAGCGAGAGGATGCCGCAATAGCCCCAGACGAGGTCGAGCGCGATGGCGAACATGGCATAGCACAGGTATTTGCCGATCAGCACCATGGTGCCCGTGGTGATGTGCAGCGGGGACGTGACCGGGAACATCAGGTTGCACGCTGGAATCAGCACCGCGACGACGGCGACGATGGCGAGGAACAGGAGCCCTCGGCCTTCCAGAAGCTTGATGAAACGGGCGGTGATCACTGCTCCACCGCCCGGCCCTTGAGCGCGAACAGACCGCGCGGGCGCTTCTGGATGAACAGGATGAGCAGGACGAGGATGATGATCTTGCCGAGCACAGCCCCGGCATAAGGCTCTAGCACCTTGTTGGCGATGCCGAGCGTGAAGGCCGCAACCAGCGTGCCCCAGAGATTGCCGACGCCGCCGAAAACCACGACCATGAAACTGTCAATGATGTAGCTCTGGCCAAGATTGGGCGAAACATTGTCGATCTGGCTGAGCGCGACACCTGCAACCCCCGCAATGCCGGAGCCGAGACCAAAGGTCATGGCATCAACGAAGCGGGTGCGGATGCCCATGGCGCTGGCCATGCGCCGGTTCTGCGTCACCGCGCGCATCTGGAGGCCAAGAGACGTCGCCTTGAGCACCAGCAGCAGCATGGCGAAGACGAACAGCGTGAACACAACGATCCAGAGTCGGCCATAGGTGATCTGCATGCCGAGAAACTCGAATGACCCCGACATGTAGGACGGTGCGCTGACTTCGCGGTTGGTCGGGCCGAACCAGGTGCGCACCGCCTGCTGGAGCACAAGGCTCAGCCCGAACGTGGCAAGCAACGTTTCCAGAGGGCGACCATAGAGGAAGCGGATGATGCCGCGCTCGATGGCGACACCCAGCGCGCCCGCGACCAGAAAGGCCAGCGGAATCGCGAGCGGCAGCGACCAGTCGAGCAGGTGGGGGAAGTTGATGCGAAACACCTCCTGAACCACGAAGGTTGTGTAGGCGCCGATCATTACCATCTCGCCATGGGCCATGTTGATGACGCCCATCACGCCGAAGGTGATGGCCAGTCCGATGGCGGCAAGCAGCAGCACGGAACCGAGCGAAATGCCGAACCAGACGGTCTGGCCAACCTCGCGGATGCGCTGGCGGCGCTCGATGGTGACGATCCCCTGCTCGATCACCTCGCGCAGCGGGCCGGTTGCAGGGCCAAGCGTCTGGCGCAGGAGCGCGATGCCGTCATGGTCGCCGACAGCGATGATGTCCTGCACGGCGGCGATGCGCGACGCCTCGGGAGTCGCCGGATTGGACAGGATGATGGCTGCCTTGGCCTCAAGCATGGTGGCGCGCACCTTGGGCACCGTCTCACGCGCCAACGCGAGGTTCAGGGTGTCGAGTGCAGCCGCGTCGCGCGAACGAAACACGGCCTCGGCGGCGCGTTGACGCCGGGCCGGGTCGGGCGACAGCA
>JAYWHQ010000129.1:0-5118 GCA_043777655.1 Allobosea sp.
CAGCGACGAGTTCAATGGCCAACGGAATTCCATCAAGGGCTGCAATGAAGCGCGGCAAGCAAGGGTCACCTTCAAATTTCCTTTGCGCAACCCGTTCAAACAGCTCGCTGTCGAATGGTGCGTCAAGACGTTCGACAGGATGCACCAAAGCCCATGCAACCCCGCCGATCCTGTCGCGCCCACGGAACGAGGCGAGCGTCGCCAACCCGGGAATGGTTGCCAAGGTCGCAAGTGTTGCTTCTGTCTTCTGACGCTCGTCCTTAGGGTCCCAGGGGGTTTCAAGATTGTCGAGCACCAAAAGGCCTGGGCGTGCTCGCAAGGCTGCAAGGGTCGCTTTGAACCCGCTGGCTGGGTCCGCACCAATCGCCCGCGCAATCGCATCCTGCATGGCAATAGCCGTGGTTGCGGTGTCGAGCTCGACGAACCAGCGATGCGGCTCGCCAAACCGTTCGACAATATCCGGATGATTGCCAACTACACGGGTCAGCGACGACTTGCCGATGCCCGGCACGCCCTGAACAAGAATTGCTCGCGCTGTCGCTGGTGCCAGCAGGACATCAAGGATGGCTGCAACATCACGGTCTCGGCCAAGGAAATGAGGTGGTGGAAGGGGGATAGCCCCGGTAACGTGCCTCGCACTTGGCCAAACCCGATAGGCATCGCCCAAATCATTCCGCCACGCTTTGTAAGCGGGTTTGTCACCAAACAGCTCCTGCTTGATGCTCTCCAAATGATGGGCTTCTGGCTGGCTTTGTCCCCTTACCCAGTTGCTGACATTGCGAGCAGGATTGTCTTTGGCCTTGGCGCTTATGCCAGCGATTTTCTCGCCAAAGTCCGCCTGGGTCCAATGAGCCCCTCGTTCGCTTGGGTCTCCGTCCGGACGGGTCCCGTGGTCGAAGTGCCATTTCAGTAGCGCGGGAAAGCTCGCGCCATCGGGATACGGTCCCAAATTTCCGAACTTTTCCGAACGCCGCATCGAGCCCCCGAGGGAAATGGCATTTTTAGGAAACCGTCACCAACGACGGGAAAACCATCATGATCACGCTCGAAACCATCACCCTTTTCGCCAGCCAGTGCAACCTGCCCCTTTGCCTCTACGCCGCTCTTGGAACAACTCTCATCGCACGCGCCTACATCGACCGCCACGCGCATCACGGCACCGAGGCGCGCGAACATGCCATCCACGGCCTCATTTACATCTGCCTCGGGCTTGCCAAGTGAGTGCTTTGCGTGGCCGGACTGATAGGTCTTTCGGCCACGCTCAGGGGCTAAACTGCATAAGTCAAGAATTATGCACAGTTTGAACTCGTAAATGATTTCAATTATTTACCTGTTGCATAAATCAGGCGTTTTGAATCGGCCAACGCTGTGATTGAATTGTCCCAATCACACACCCTCCCCAAAACCCCAACCCGCGCCGTGCAAACTCAAGCGGCGACAGCGCGCGGCACTGCGCTATGGTATTGGTGAAGCCCGCCTTATGGTTGGTTTGTGACTGCCTTGCGAGAACGCCCCCATGACTGACGTCGCCACATCCGCCATTGCCGCCATCCTCCCCTCCATCCTCATTGCCAACCGCGGCGAGATTGCCTGTCGGGTTATCCGTACGGCGCGGCGGCTCGGGATGCGGACCATTGCGGTCTATTCCGATGCCGATGCGGAGGCGCTGTTCGTCAAGATGGCGGATGAGGCGCATCGCATTGGCCCGGCGCCCGTGCGCGAGAGCTATCTCGATGCGGGCAAGATTCTGGCTGTGGCCAAGGCTGCGGGCGCGGCCTGCATCCATCCGGGTTATGGCTTCCTGTCCGAGAATGCCGATTTTGCTGATGCTTGCGCCGCTGCGGGCATCGTCTTTGTCGGGCCGCCAGCCTCCGCCATTCGCGCGATGGGGCTGAAGGATGCGGCCAAGGCGCTGGTCGAGAAGGCGCACGTGCCGGTCGTGCCGGGCTATCATGGCGCCCGGCAGGAGGTGGATTTTCTGGCGGCTGAAGCGGCGCGCATCGGTTATCCGGTGCTCATCAAGGCGGTGGCGGGCGGTGGCGGCAAGGGCATGCGCCGCGTTGAAGCACCCGAGGATTTCGCTGAAAATCTCGCTAGCGCCCAGCGCGAGGGGCAAAGCTCCTTCGGCGATGCGCGCGTGCTGGTGGAGAAATATGTGCTCTCGCCGCGCCATGTCGAAATCCAGGTCTTTGCCGACAGCCACGGCAATGTCGTGCATCTTTATGAGCGCGATTGCTCGCTGCAGCGCCGCCACCAGAAGGTGATCGAGGAGGCGCCCGCGCCTGGCATGACGGACGCCATGCGCGCCGCCATGGGCCGCGCTGCCACCGAAGCCGCGCGTGCGGTGGGCTATGTCGGTGCGGGCACGGTCGAGTTCATCGCCGATGGGCGGGCAGGGCTGCAGGCCGATCAGTTCTTCTTCATGGAGATGAACACGCGCCTGCAGGTGGAACACCCGGTGACGGAGGCCATCACCGGGCTTGATCTGGTGGAGCTGCAGCTGAAGGTCGCGGCTGGCGGCACGCTTGGCTTTGCGCAAGGCGATGTGACGGCCACCGGCCATGCCGTCGAGGCGCGGCTCTATGCCGAGGACCCGGAGCGCGGCTTCCTGCCCTCGACTGGGCGGCTCTGGGCGCTGCATCTGCCGGAAGGCGAGGGCATCCGTGTCGACACCGGCGTGGAGGAGGGTGACAGCGTCACCCCCTATTATGACCCGATGATTGCCAAGATCATTGCGCATGCGCCAACACGGCTGGAGGCGCTGGACAAGCTGGCCGCAGCACTCGGCGACACCTGGGTGGCGGGGCCGCGCACCAATGCGGCCTTCCTCAAGGCGCTCTGCGAGGCCGAAGGCTTTCGCACCGGGCCGTTCGACACCGGCTTCATCGAGCGCAATCTGGAGGCGCTGGGCGCGGTGCCGCAGCCGGTTGATGCAGCAGCGGTGGCGGCAGCTGCGCTGGCGCTGGTGGAGCAGGCGCGCGATGAGCAATCCGTGCGCTCAGTCGAGCGTGCCTCTGGCCCGGTCTCGCCCTGGGCTGACGCTGACGCTTTCTCGCTGATGCCGCGCATGGCGCTGGGCCTGCCGCTGCTGGTCGATGGCGAGCCGCTGATGGCGCAGGTGGATTGGCTGGGCAACCAGCCGCGCATCGCCATTCCGGGCCATGATGTGGCCGAGGGCGAGCACGAGATTGCGCTGGCGCAGGCCGAGGGCGCGCGGGGCGAGATGCTGGTCTATGCGCTGCATCGTGGCCGCCAGACGCTTGTGGCGCTGCCCGATCCGCTCGATGTCGATCTCGATGCGGGCGCTGGCAGCGGCGGCACCGTCAAGGCACCGATGCATGGCAAGCTGATCGCGGTGTTCGTGGCCGTGGGCGATGCGGTCGAAAAGGGCCAGCGGCTGGCCATCGTCGAGGCCATGAAGATGGAGCATGTGCTGGTGGCGCCACGCGCTGGCGTGGTCATTGAAGTGGCGGGCGAGGCGGGCGCACAGGTTGCTGAGGGCGCGAAGGTGGTTGTGCTGGGGGAGTGAGGCTCTGGCTGGACGGGCGCGAATAAACAGCACAGCCGTCATGCTCGGGCTTGTCCTGAGCACCCACGTCTATCCTTGTTTGCGATGCTCAAGACGTGGGTGGTCGGGACAAGCCCGACCATGACGCTTTGGCATTCTTGCCCGACCCCCCTCCCAACCTCCCCCACACGGGGGGAGGAGCAATAGGCATCACACCATCTGCATCCGGTTGCGCCCCACCATCGGATACTGCTCCAGCTCGTAGATCTGGCCTGATGCGGGTGCGCTGTCATCTGACAGCCAGAAGGCGACATGGGCGGCGACCTCGTGCGGCTGCACCAGCGTGCCGCGCGGGGCGAAGAGCTTGGGCAGCTCCTTTTCCCAGCCGGGTTTGCGGCCCTCGCGCTGCTGGGTTGCGTCTTCTGCCGCAGAGAAGGTCCAGCCGACATTGAGCTGGTTGACGCGGATGCCCTCCGGCCCCAGCGCGTCGGCATGGTTACGGGTCATCGTCACCAGCGCGCCTTTCGACATGGAATAGACCGTGAGATCGGCCTGGCCGCACAATGCGTTGATCGAGCCGATGTTGAGGATCGTGCCGGGCGATTTCTGCGCGCGGAAGGCCTTGATGGCGGCGTCCGCACACATCAGAGGTGCGCGGGTGTTGACGGCAAATGTATGGGCAAACAGCTCGGCTGTCGTCTCGCCCAGCACGCCGCGCGGCGAGATGCCGGCATTGTTGGCCAGTCCATCGATGCGGCCAAAGGCTTGCACCGTGGCATCGACCAGCTTTTGCGGCACGGTCTCGTCCGTCAGCTGGCCTGACACGGCGGCACAATTCGGTCCGAGTGCCTTGGCGGCGGCTTCCGCGTCAGCCTGATGGAGGCCATGGATCATCACGCGCGCGCCTTCCGCGACCAGTCGCGTGGCGGTGGCGAGGCCAATGCCGGAATTGCCGCCTGTGACGAGGATGGCCTTGCCGGAAAGTCCTTGCATCTGTGCACCTGTTTGCTGAGTCTGCTGGCAGTTGGTCTGAACTGTCGCAGCTTGGGAGGATTTCGCAACGTGAAATGGTTTGTCACACGGAAGTGGTCTCCCGCGCCGCTGGCAGCGCTCTTGGCGATGCTGCTGGTGATCCTGCAAGCTGACGCAGCGCTGGCTTGCTCCTGCCGCCCGCGCACGCCCGAACAGATCATGGACGCAGCGACGGTTGTAGTGGATGGCAAGGTGACCGGTGTGGCGCATGACGGCGGGCGGCTTGCTGCGACCATCAGCGTGGCGCGCATCATCAAGGGCCGTGTCGGACGCGAACTGATCGTCAGGACACAAGACAGTTCAGCGGCTTGCGGCATCGCGTTCACGCCTGGCCAGCTTGTCCGCATTGCCGCCGACAAGCTAAATGACGGGCTCTGGACCAACCTCTGTCTCGCATTGCCTGCGCCGAAACCGCGCAGCTAGGCGAGCGTGCTGTGGAGAATCGGGCATCAGGCCTTTCTTCAGATCGGCTGGCGACTATGGTGCGGCTATGGCCAAAGCAACGACCCCGGCAAGCCCGCTCCACATCCTCAAGCTGTGCGTGGGTTGCGACTCGATCCGCGATCTGGAGGACTGGA
>JAYWHQ010000130.1:0-1548 GCA_043777655.1 Allobosea sp.
AATGCCGTCGTGACGACCGACATTCCGCCTCGCTCGCTTGCTGTCGGCATACCTGCACGCGTGAAAAAATCCGACATCGATATCCGCGAATACCATTTCCCTGTCGTCATTGAGGCCAATCAGGCGTTCTTCCACTCAGAAGAGGCGCAGCAGGACAAGACAAAACCATGACACCCATGCAGGCAATCAGGGCCCCCAAAGTGCTCTCGCTTGTCGAATCCGGGATGCTGGCAGCTGCGAATTTCCTGATTTTCATGACCTTGGTGCGCTCCATGGGGCCGGATGCTGCAGCAGGCTATGGCACGGCTCTTTCAGCGGCGTTTGCTTGCCAGGTGCTGATGCGGGTAGGTCTGGTGACGCCATCAGCCATCTGGCCGCGCGAAAAATTCGTCCGGCGCGCAGCGGCGCTTTGTGCCGTGCATCTGCTGATGTTGGGTATTCTGGCTCTTGCGAGCGTGGCGGGCCTCTTTGCGGTTGCGCTCCACACGGGCGGAGCACTGTGGTGGGCTGCCGCCAAGGCGGCACCGGCCTTGTTCCTTCTGGTTGCCAGCGCAGAATTCGAGCGTGTGATGCTGATCAAGCTGGGCCTGCACGCGCGGCTGGCCGTGCTGGGTTTCGCCGCCGCAGCAGCTGTTGCGGTTTTGTGCGGTGGCACCCACGCCGGACTGATCGGTTATGATGTGTTCATGGTGGGGTTGGCTCTGACCGGTGCGCTGAAGCTGGCCGTCGCCGTCGGCTCTGTTGCAATTCCGGCACCGGTCATGGGCTTGAGGGCGCTGCGCTTGGGCGTGCCACATTATGCGATGCCGGCATTTGCGCAGTTCTTCGGGGCCGGGGCCTGTAGCAACGCCCCGGTCTTTGCGCTTGCCGCACTGTCAACTCCGACCGCGACAGCTGCCTTCGCAGCCATGCGGACGCTTTACCAGCCCATGCAGATCATCGTGCGGAGTCTTGAGATTGTGGACCGGACACGGTTTCATGCGGTGCACGCAGCCAGCAAGGCGACAGGCTGGGCCTATGGTCTGGCCCTGGCCAAGCAGGCTGCGATCACGGGAGCGGTGATCCTGCCGATCCTGATGGCAGGCCCTTGGCTGCTCCATTTTGTCTATGGCGGTCGTTTCGATGCCCACTTTCCGACGTTCATCCTGTGGGCGGGGATCATGGTTCTGATCAACCTGATCAGCATCACCGATACATTCGTGACGCATATCCAGGCGCTTGGACGCTATACGTATGCGCAACTTGCGGGTGGCGCCGTCGCAATTTGTCTGGCCTTTGTGATGGTGCCATCCGGAGCGGATGCCGCCGCTGCCATCGCCGCCATTGCAGGCTGGTCGGTGATCCTGACAGCTGGGGCCGTCCTTGTGCTGCGCCATAAAGGGCAACGGCGCAGGCTATCATAGCTGATCCTCTCAAAGATGATCCAGAATCGTGGTTGACAGGAGATTGACAGGAAACATCGAAGCCGACTGGTTTGCTGAACCTGAACTAAAGCCCTGATATGTATGGTTTTCCCCAAGACGACTTGGGGGCAGGCCGATGATTACC
>JAYWHQ010000131.1:0-1548 GCA_043777655.1 Allobosea sp.
CACACGGATGCGACCGCCGCAGGACAAGCCCACCTGCCAGGCAGTGGCATCCGCCACGCCAAATTCCAATGTGCGCGCCCGGCCATCGGCGATGACGTCGGCCGCTTCCGAGACCACAGCACCCTCGACACAGCCACCCGAGACCGAACCCAGAAAATGCCCTTCAGAGTCGATCACCAAATGCGACCCCACAGGGCGCGGCGCGGAGCCCCAGGTCTCGATAACGGTAGCAATCGCCACGCCCCGCCCTGCCCGTGCCCAGGCCTCGGCTTCAGCCAGAATGTCGGTTTCGCTGGATTGGGTCATCGCTCGCTCCTGTCAATCAGAGATAGGCATGCCAAGAGAAATTGCCATGAAAAGCATCGCCTCAACCCGCCCGCCGCAGCCAGTGCCTCGGATCAGACTCTCGGCTGTCCGCCAAGGCCAGCGCCGCACAGAGCGCCTCCATCGAAGCGAGATTGTGGATCGGACGAAACACATCGACATGCGGCAGCATGGCACGAATGCCGCTGGCGCGCGCCTCGAACGCGTCATAGCGCAGCAGCGGATTGAGCCAGACCAGCTGGCGGCAGGAGCGGTGCAGCCGGTCCATCTCGAAGGCGAGCTCATCGTTCAGGTCCCGCTCCAGCCCATCGGTGAACAGCAGCACGATGGCCCCGCCCGCGAGCACCCGGCGCGACCAGAGCCGGTTGAACGCATGCAGCGCCGTGCAGATGCGCGTGCCGCCCTCCCAGTCCGGCGCAAGCTTGCCGCAGGCGGCCAGCGCCTCGTCCGGATCGCGCGCGCGCAGCGAGCGGGTGATGTTGGTCAGGCGTGTGCCGAAGACGAAGGACTGCACGCGTCCGCGCTGCTCGGTGACGGCATGCAGGAAATGCAGGAAGATGCGCGAATATTCGGCCATCGAGCCGGAAATATCGACCAGCGCCACGACCGGCGGGTGCCGCTCGGCGGGCGCCCTGAAGGCAAGCCGAATGCCACCGCCCCCGCCCTTCAAGGACTGGCGAAAGCTGCGGCGCGGATCGATCCGTCTGCCACGCGCATCCGCCACAAAGCGCCGCGTTTTCACCGTGTCATCCGGCAGGCGCAGCCGCGCGATCAGCCGCTTGGCGCGCGCGATCTCGTCGGCATCCATCTGCGCGAAATCCCGCGATTTCAGGATTTCCTGTGTCGATACGGTCAGCTGCGCCGAAAACTCTTCCAGTTCATGCGGCTTCTGCTCGGAATCATCCTTGGGCGGCGCAAAAGCCTGTGCCACCCTCAGCGCGCCTGCATCCGGTTTTTTCGCCGGGGGCGGCGCACCGGGCGAAACCGGCGACAGCATCGCGATCATCTTTTCAGCCAGCGCACGCCTGCGCCAGAACAGCGCGAATGCTTGCGCAAAGATGGGCGTGTCCTCGTGCCGCTTGATGAAGATGGCATGCAGCGCCCAGTAGACATCGAGCCGTCCGCCCAGCGCACCAGAGGCCAGCGCTTCGACCGCCTCGATGACAGCGCCTGGCCCGACGCGCAGGCCCGCCGCACGAAGCGCGCGCGCAAAATAGACGACAT
>JAYWHQ010000132.1:0-5108 GCA_043777655.1 Allobosea sp.
CGCTGTCCACGCGTGAGCAGATAAGGCTCCGACCCGTGGTTGACCAGCAGAACACTCAGCTCGCCGCGATAGTCCGCATCGATTGTCCCGGGGCTGTTGAGCACGGTGATGCCGTGTTTCAGGGCCAGCCCCGAGCGCGGCCTGACCTGCGCTTCATAACCTTTGGGCAATTGGAGCGCGAGGCCAGTCGGAACAAGGGTCCGTTCACCGGATTTCAGCAGCACTGTGGCATTTTCGTCAATCGCCGCCTGCAGATCGAGCCCCGCGGCACCCGGTGTCGCATAATCCGGCAATGCCAGACCGGCAAAATGCGGAAAACAGAAAATCTCGACCGGAAGAGCGTTGCCTTGCGTCGGGGCTGTCATCGTCACGGCATTGCTGCGAGCTTGTGTGCCAGATGGTCGATCAGACGCGTGGCCACTTCGGCCTTGGCAAGCTTTGGCCAGGTCTCGACGCCGGCGACCGTCACCAGATGGACGGTGTTCTCAGAACCACCCATCACGCCCGTGCCGACACCCACGTCGTTGGCCACGATCAGGTCGCAAGCCTTGCGCGCCAGCTTGGCTTGAGCATGTGCGATCACGTTTTCGGTTTCAGCCGCAAACCCCACCACCAGCGGAGGACGGCCCGATTTTCGCTGGGCAACGCCTGCCAGAATGTCGGGGTTTTCCGCCAGCGCCAGCGCTGGAATGCCGTCCTTGCTCTTCTTGAGCTTCTGCTCGGCCTCGCCCGCCACGCGCCAGTCGGCGACGGCTGCGGCAAAGATCGCGATGTCGACCGGTAGGGCAGCATCGACCGCCGCCTGCATCTCGCGCGCGGTCTCGACATGGATGACCTGCGCCCCGACAGGATCAGGCACGGATACGGGCCCGCTCACCAGCGTCACCCGCGCACCTGCTGCCACGGCAGCTGCGGCAATGGCATGGCCCTGGCGGCCCGACGAGCGGTTGGCAATATAGCGCACCGGGTCAATCGGCTCATGCGTCGGGCCGGATGTGATGAGCACATGGCGCCCCGTCAGCGCGCCAGTCGGCAAGGGCTTGGGCTGGCAGACAGCCAGCTTGGCCTCAATGGCGGCCAGCAGCTCGGGTGGCTCGACCAGCCGCCCCATGCCGAATTCGCCGCACGCCATGGAGCCTGTGGCCGGGCCGACCACCGTCACGCCATCGGCCAGCAATGTCGCCAGATTGCGCTGCGTCGCCGGGTGGTGCCACATCCGGACATTCATGGCGGGCGCGATCAGGATGTCCTTGTCGGTTGCCAGCAGGGCGACGCTGGCCATGTCATTGGCAATCCCCTGCGCCATCTTGGCCATCAGATCAGCGGTTGTAGGCGCCACCACCACCAGATCGGCCGAGCGGGAGAGGGCGATGTGCCCCATCTCGACCTCGTCAGTCAGCGAGAACAGGTCGGTGTAGACCTTCTGGCCAGCAAGGCCGGCCAATGAGAGCGGCGTCACAAACTCGGAGCCGGCCTTGGTCAGGATGGGCGTGACGCTGATGCCCTTGCGACGCGCCAGCCGGATCAGTTCCAGCACCTTGTAGGCCGCGATGCCGCCGCCCACGATCAGCAGGATCGATTTCGTCATGCCGGCCTCGGCCGCCTTCACCATCGCCATCACGCATCCGCCTCATCCAGCACAGGAATCCAGACCTGCTTCAGTCGCAGATCGGCCCTGATCGATTCCGGAAGCTTCTCGTAGACCGCAAGCACCTCGTCCAGCAAGGCATCGGCATCCCACAGGCGCAGTTTGAAGAAATCCCGCATCGGGCTGATGCAGGTTTCGCCAGCAAAGCCACCCCAGGACACGAACAGGCCCGTCTGCGCACCAAAGCGACCGATCTGCCCTTCAAAATGTCGCAGCAGCGACGCCGGGACAGGGCAATCGGAAGACTTGACCTGCACGGCCAGTCTCGGTGCGTCCAGTCCGAAAGGGCCCATGCCAGCCACGATATCGACGCCGCCATCTGCCCCGACAGGCGCCTGAACCGTGACATAGCCCCGCGCCTCCAGCACCGCTGCGACAAGCGATTCCATCAGCCGTCCGCGAAACCTTTGCCCGATCCGGCTGCGGATCGCGGCTCGCACCTGCGCTTCCAGTTGCGGCGCATCGCCAGAGCCCGCACCAGCCAGGCCGTGCATGGGAGCCAGCGGCTTCTGCCGCGTCTTGCGCACAGGTTGGGCCAGAAGCCGGGCGCGCATCCGCGCCTCGCCATTCTCGCGGCGAATTCCGAACACGGCCGCCTGTGATTTCAGCGAGAACGCGATGTCCACATCCAGCGCGCTGACCGGAAAATCGCGGTGCAGCCAGCGCACCGAGCGGCCATGGCGCGCGATGGGCAGCGCATGAGGGTCATGCCGGTAGTCGCCCGTCACCTCGCCAAGCGCCACCGTGCCTCGCCCGCGTCTTGGCAGGGCCACCAGATCGCCTTGCCGCATCTCCTGTGCAAAGGCCCAGATCTGGGTCGACCAGGCCGTGGCGGCCGGCCCCTGCATGTGAGGTGTCGCGCGCCCGATATGGCCCGCCACGGCCCGCCTGTCCGGGAAAACGCCGAGATCCGGCAGCTCGGGAAAACCGATCAACACGCAATCATTTGCGAGAGCATAGGCCTCCCGCTCGCCGGAAGCCCCGGCCCTCACGCCCCAGAAAGCCATAAACGCACCCCTACGCAACGCAAAACACGACAGTGATACACGCCGATGCAACGCTAGGCTGTTCTTTGACCAGCAGCAAGAGACCGCTTTGGAGGTTTGCGGCCAGGGTTGGCGCATCGTTTGCCGCTACCGGAACGGCGGCTCGTCAAAGCTGCGCAGCTTGCGCGAATGGATGGAGCTGCCGGCCGCTTTCAGCTTCTCGATGGCGTCGAGCCCGATGCGCAAATGCTCGCTGACGGCCCGCTCATAGAACGCATTGGCTGCACCCGGCAGCTTGATCTCGCCATGCAACGGCTTGTCGGAAACGCAGAGCAAAGTGCCATAGGGCACGCGCAGCCGGTAGCCCTGCGCGGCAATGGTGCCTGATTCCATGTCCACCGCAATCGCGCGTGACAGGTTGATGCGGCGGCGTTCCTGCGTCCAGCGCAGCTCCCAGTTGCGGTCATCCTGTGTCACCACGGTGCCCGTGCGTAGCCTTTGCTTCAATGTCTCAAGGCTCTCGCCGGTGACACTGGCCGCCGCCTGCTGCAGCGCCACCTGCACCTCGGCCAGGGCCGGGATCGGGATGTCTGGCGGCACCAGCCCATCGAGAATGCCATCCTGCCTGAGATAGCCATGCGCCAGCACATAATCGCCAATGACCTGTGTCTGTCGCAAGCCGCCGCAATGGCCGACCATCAGCCAGCAATGCGGGCGAATGACGGCCAGATGGTCGGTGATGTTCTTCGCATTGGACGGGCCGACGCCAATATTGACCAGCGTCACGCCCTGCCCATCGCTGCGCAGCAGATGATAGGCCGGCATCTGGAACTTGTGCCATGGCGCGCCAACCACACGTGCCACAGCATCTTCCAGCACATGCTCGCGTTCGATGCGAATGCCGCCCGGCGTCACCAGTGCCACTGCCTCGCCGCGCGCAATCGCCTCGATGCCGAGGCGCACGAACTGCTCGACATAGCGGTGGTAGTTGGTCAGCAGCACCCAGGGCTGGACGCAGCGCCAGTCCGTGCCGGTGTAGTGCACCAGCCGTCGCAGCGAATAATCGACGCGCACGGCATCAAACAGCGCCAGCGGGCGCGGCTCACCCTCGACAATCTCATAGGTGCCATCCGCGATTTCGTCGCCCACAGCCGAGAGGAGCGGCGTCGGGAAATGCCGGGCGAGCTCCGCCGCAGTCACCTGACCACGCGCCAGCTCGTCGCCGCCTTCCAGCACGTAGGGATAGGGAATTTCCTGATCCGAGACGCCGACCTCGATCACTGCACCATAATCACGAACGAGCGGCGTCAGCTGCTCCAGCAAATAGGCGCGGAAGGCCTCAGGCTGCGTGATCGTCGTGGCATGAACGCCGGGCGCGGCAAACTTGGCATGGCTGCGCCGGGTCGCGCTGTCCTGCTCCGAAGGCGCATAGGTAACGCGCAGCTCCGGATAGCGATAACGCGCCCGTGCCTGGGCTGAAGGCGGCGTGCCGCTTTCGAGATAACTCTGGAGGTCGGCACGCAGGGCCGTCGTGGCCGCCACATAGAGCGCCTGAAGCTGCTCCAGCGCCTGTTCCGGCGTGTCAAAACGGATGAAGTCTGATGTGGTAGAAGATTCGGGAGTGACGCGTGCCATGAAAGAACGATCCTTTCGTTCCCATGGTGGTTTACCTTTGTGACACCACAAATGGCAAGCGTCTCAGCCCCGCCAGAGGCCGATAGCCAGCAGGGCGGCAATCGCCCACAGCGCCAGATTGCCCCAGCGGGCCCGGCGGGCCTCGGCGCGGCCAATGGCCTCGATGCTGGCTGAATCCAGCGAGAAGCCGTGGCGTGACTGCTGTTCGAGCTCGCCCAGCACGCGCTCGGCGCGCGCCAGGTTTTCCGGCAGGCCAGCCAGCGAGAAGCCGAGGGAGCGCACGCCGCGTCCGGCTTCTTCCAGCTTGCCGATGGGGCCAAGATTGCGGCCGATCCATTCTTTCAGCACAGGTTCCGCCGTGCGCCACATGTCGAAAGCCGGGTCCAGCATGCGGCCCACGCCTTCCACCACCACCATCGTGCGCTGCAGCATGATGAGCTCGGTGCGCGTGCGCATGTCGAAGATCGCGGTGATCTCGAACAGCAGCGTCAGGAGCTTGGCCATCGAGATCTGGTCGGCGCTGCGATCATGGATCGGCTCGCCCACGGCACGGATGGCCTGCGCGAACTCGTCAATGCTGTGATGGGCCGGCACATAACCCGCCTCGAAATGCACCTCGGAGACGCGGCGATAATCGCGCGTGATGAACCCCAGCAGGATCTCGGCCAGAAAACGCCGCTCCTTCAGCCCGAGCCGCCCCATGATGCCGCCATCGACCGCAACCAATCGGCCCTGAGCGTCAACAAAAAGGTTGCCGGGGTGCATGTCGGCGTGGAAATAACCCTGGCCAATGGCCTGCCGGAGGAAAGACTGAACCACGATCTGCGCCAGCTTCGTGC
>JAYWHQ010000133.1:0-1544 GCA_043777655.1 Allobosea sp.
GTGTGGTTGGTGCCCGCGCCAGTCATGGCAGGCGCATAGCGCAACTTGAATGCCATGGCGAGATGCCGCGGCGCTGACATTCGCCTCTGATTGTAACCATGCACTGAAAGCCGTGCTTGCCGCATGCACCGTGCCCGCGCTAGAGAGCGCTCAGACTGGTGGCGCGGCAACAAGCGTCCCGACAACTCTGCGGGAAGGTCTCATTTCATGAACAAGATCAAGGTTGCTGGCACCGTCGTCGAAATGGACGGCGACGAGATGACGCGCATCATCTGGCAATACATCAAGGACAAGCTGATCCATCCCTATCTTGATGTGAACCTCGAATACTACGATCTCGGCATCGAGCACCGCGACGCGACGGCTGACAAGGTGACGGTTGACGCCGCCAACGCCACAAGGAAGCATGGCGTTGCCGTCAAGTGCGCCACCATCACGCCGGATGAAGCGCGCGTGAAGGAATTCAATCTCAAGGAGATGTGGAAATCGCCCAACGGCACAATCCGTAACATCCTTGGCGGCGTGATTTTCCGAGAGCCGATCATCTGCAAGAATGTGCCGCGTCTCGTGCCGGGCTGGACAGCCCCGATCATCGTGGGTCGTCATGCTTTCGGCGACCAGTACCGGGCCACCGATTTCCGCTTTCCGGGCAAGGGCACGCTGACAATGAAGTTCGTCGGCGAGGATGGCAAGGTCATCGAGCGCGAAGTCTATCAGTCGCCTGGCGCAGGCGTGGCACTGGCCATGTACAATCTCGATGATTCCATCCGGGATTTCGCCCGCGCGTCGCTGAACTATGGCTTGAACCGCAAGCTGCCCGTCTATCTCTCGACCAAGAACACGATTCTGAAGGTCTATGACGGTCGCTTCAAGGACATCTTCGAGGAGGTGTTCGAAGCCGAGTTCAAGATGAAGTTCGAGGCGCTGAAGCTCAGCTACGAGCACCGGCTGATCGACGACATGGTGGCCTCTGCGCTCAAGTGGTCCGGCGGTTATGTCTGGGCCACCAAGAATTACGACGGCGACGTGCAGTCCGACATCGTGGCGCAGGGCTTCGGCTCGCTCGGTCTCATGACGTCGGTGCTGATGACGCCGGATGGCCAGATCGTCGAATCGGAAGCCGCGCACGGCACGGTGACCCGCCATTACCGCGAGCACCAGAAGGGCAAGGAGACCTCCACCAATTCGATTGCCTCGATCTATGCCTGGACAGGCGGCCTCAAGCATCGCGCCAAGCTTGACAACAACCTGGCGCTGTCGAAATTTGCCGACACGCTCGAAAAAGTCTGCGTCGACACGGTGGAAGCCGGCTTCATGACCAAGGATCTGGCGTTGCTGGTCGGCGCGGACCAGCGCTGGCTCTCGACCACGGGTTTTCTCGACAAGATCAGCGAAAATCTGACCAAGGCCATGGTAGCCTGAAGCCGCCTGAGCGGCTGAAGAGCGATCCTTGACCAATCAAGGCCGGTGCTTGCACCGGCCTTTTGCCTGAGCCTTCGGGTCATAGCCTCAGCCTGCGATGGCCATTTCCACCGCCGTAAGCG
>JAYWHQ010000134.1:0-5091 GCA_043777655.1 Allobosea sp.
CTTGATCTCGCGGTCGGAACCGAAGAGCACGACGCCGACATTGTCGGTCTCGAGGTTCAGGGCCATGCCGCGCACGCCTGATTCGAACTCGACCATCTCGCCGGCCTGGACCTTGTCCAGCCCGTAGACGCGGGCGATGCCGTCACCGACGGAGAGAACCTGACCGACCTCGGTCACCGAGGCCTCCGACCCAAAATTCTTGATCTGGGTCTTCAGGATGGCGGAAATTTCAGCGGCGCGGATATCCATCAGCCGACCTCTTTCATGGCATTGCGAATTGAGTTGAGTTTGGTTCTGAGTGACGAATCGACCATGCGCGAACCCATCTTGACGATGAGGCCCCCGATGATCGCGGGGTCGAGCTTGACCTCGACCGAAACATCTTTCCCGGCAGCGCCCTTCAGCGCGGCGCGGATGTCTTCCAGCTGACGGGCGGTCGGCTGCTCGGCGAGCGTCACTTCAGCCGCCACGATGCCTTTCGACTCCGCAACCATGCCGCGATAGGCACTGATCATGCCCGGCAGGGCAAACAGGCGGCGCTTGGACGCAACCAGCTTGATGAAGTTGGCGGCCAGGCCCTTGATTCCGGCCCTGGAAAGCAGGGCAGAGATGGCTGAAACCTGCTCATCGGCGGTGAACACCGGGCTGGAGATCAGCCGCTGCAGATCAGCGCTGCCCTGGATCATCTGGCTGAAACTGTTGAGGTTGCTTTCCACGCTGTCGATGGCCTTGGCCTCGCCAGCCAGCTCGAACAGCGCAACGGCATAGCGCCCGGAAACTCCGGACATCACCGTCTGGCCTTGCGAATCGCCTTGAGCCACGCGTGTCTCTCTCTCAAAGGATCGGCGCCCGCAGCCTGCAAGACAGGCGGAGCGCAACATCCTGACGCTGCGAAAACGTGGCAAACCGAGGCAGCGGCGAAGACCGCGCCCGTGTGCCAGCGGCGGTCACCTAGCATGCGTTTATGGGCAGGCGCAACCCGATGAAGCGATGGTTCTTTCGTGGCATGCAAAGGATGCTGCTTTGCATGCCTCATGAGGCAGTGAAGACGGCGAAATGATCCTGTCAAAATGGCTAGAGAAAGCTCTGCGGATCAATATCCACAGCCACCCTGACGGAACCGCGCACCTTTGGGCCACGTTTCAGCCAGGCCCTGAGATAGCCCTGCAGATCGGCTTCGCGCTCCGTGCGCACAATCAGCCGGATGCGATGGCGCCCGCGCAGCACGGCGATAGGCGCTTCTGCCGGCCCCAGCACCATGATGCCGCCCGGAGCTTCAGCCACGCGCGCCAGCGCACGGGCATGGGTATCAGCCTCGGCCTGGTTGTTGGCCGAAACGATCAACCCGGCCAGCCTGCCAAAGGGCGGCAGGCTCGCAGCTTCTCTCGCAGCGATCTCGGCTGCATAGAACGCCTCGACATCCCCGCTCAGCAGCGCTTTCAGCACGGGATGACCCGGATCATGGCTCTGGATCAGCGCGCGGCCCGGCCTGTCGCCGCGTCCGGCCCGGCCCGTCACCTGTCGCAGCACCTGAAAGGTGCGCTCGGCGGCACGCGGATCGCCCGACGTCAGCCCCAGATCGGCATCGATGACGCCCACCAGCGTCATGCCGGGGAAGTTGTGACCCTTGGCCACCAGCTGCGTGCCGATGACAATGTCGAAGGTGCCATTGGCCACCTCCATCAGCTCCTGCTTCAGCCGCTCGGTGCCGCCGGGAAAATCGCTGGAGAGCACGATGCTGCGCGCGTCGGGAAACAGCGTCGCCACCTCCTCCGCCAGCCGCTCGACACCCGGCCCGCAGGCCGTCAACGTGTCCTCCTTGCCGCAGGCGGTGCAAATTGTGGGCCTGCGCTCGATATGCCCGCAATGGTGGCAGACCAGCGCACGGCGAAAGCGATGATCCACCAGCCAGGCTGTGCAATTCGGGCACTGGAAGCGGTGGCCACAGGCGTTGCACAGGGTCAGCGGTGCATAGCCACGCCGGTTGAGGAACAGCAGCGATTGCTCACCAGCGACAAGATTGGCCCGCACCTCGCGTTCCAGCGCGGGCGAAATCCAGCGCCCGCGCGGCGGGCCGTTCTGCCGCATGTCGACGGCTGCCAGCTGCGGCAGCACGCGCCCGCCAAAGCGCTCTGGCAGGAGCAGATGGCGATAGCGCCCGCGTTGCGCGTTGACGCGTGATTCGATGGAGGGCGTGGCCGAGGCCAGCACCACCGGCACAGCTTCGATGCGGCCACGGACCACGGCCATGTCGCGCGCGTGATAGGCGACACCGTCCTCCTGCTTGTAGGCCGCCTCGTGCTCCTCATCGACGATGATGAGGCCCAGATCGCGATAGGGCAGGAACAGCGCCGAGCGCGCACCTGCCACCACCAGCGCCTCGCCGGATGCAATTGCCGCCAGCAACCGCTCGCGTTTGCGCCCTGTCACGCCGGAATGCCAAAGCCCGGGCTGCACGCCGAAGCGCGCCTCAAACCGGTCGATGAACTGCGCTGTCAGCGCAATTTCCGGCATCAGGATCAGACTTTGCCGCCCTTGCGCGATGGCGCTGGCCACCGCTTCGAAATAGACCTCGGTCTTGCCAGAACCCGTCACGCCCTCAAGCATCGCCACAGCAAAGCTGCGGGCTTCGACCATCGCCCGCAAGGCAGCAGCTGCCTGTTCCTGTTCAGCCGACAGAGCGGGCACGGCATGGGCGGGATCGGGCCTGGCCGCAACAACGTCACCCGGCAGCGCTTGGGTCTGAAAGGTGCCCGCATCCACCAGTGCATCGATGACGGCTGTGCTCACGCTCGCCAGATCGGCCAGTGCCGACTTGGCAAACAGCATGCCGCCATCGGCAGCTTGAATGGCGCGCTGGCGCGCTGGCGTCATCCGTTCAGGCGGTGGGCCTGCAAGCCTGACGCCCATGCGCACGCGCTCAGGTCCATTGTCGGAAGGCGGGCGCAGGGCCAGCGCCAGCACCGAGCCTTTGGCGGCGAGCGTGTACCAGGCCACCCAATCGACCAGCTTCATCAGCGGTGCTGACAGGGGCGCCATCTCGACGCGGGCCGCGACTTTCTTGAGATTGCCGCCACTGCCAGAACCTGCAGCCCAGACCACGCCAACCGTCTCGCGCGGCCCCAGCGGCACACGCACCACATCGCCGGGACAAAGCACCAGACCGGGCGGCACGGCATAGCTGTAGGGCTGATCGAGCGCGAGCGGGATCAGCACATCAACTGTGCTGGCCGGTTGGTCAAATCCCAAGGTCGCTGTTTCGCTCATGGCCGCCTGTCTAGCACCGATTCGGAGCAAGCCAGTCGCCAACGAGGTTTCGTTAAGGGCTGCCAGCTAGAATTTCGGCCTTCACCGACCAGCTTGTCCAGCAAGGCCCTCGATGTCCGCAACCGATGCCATCCGCCAGCGCTGGCTGAACCATCTGGCCCACGAGCGCCGTCTCTCGCCCAGGACGCTGGAAGCCTATGGCCGCGATCTTGACCAGTTTCTCGATTTTTTGCGCGCCTATCAGGGCGCTGAAACCAGCGTCGCTGCCCTCTCTGCACTCAAGCCGCGCGACATCCGTGCCTTTCTGGGGGAGCGCCGTCGCGAGGGCGCTGTCAGCCGCACGCTGATGCGGCAGCTCGCCTCGCTGCGCTCCTTCTCGCGCTTTGGTGAGCGCGAGGGTGATTTCACAGGCGCGGCCTTTGCCGCCACACGCGGGCCGAAGGTCGGCAAAACCCTGCCGAGACCGCTCAGCGTGGCGGGCGCCAGAGCTGTTTCGCATACGGATGCACGCATCGGCGATGAGCGCCCGCCCTGGGTGCTGGCGCGCGATGCCGCCGTCCTGGCGTTGCTTTATGGCTGCGGGTTGCGCATCTCGGAAGCGCTGGCTTTGACGCGCGCGCAGGCCCCGATGGCCGCAGGCGATGTACTCACCATTACCGGCAAGGGCGGGCGCATGCGGCAGGCTCCGGTGCTGCCGGTCACATCCGAGGCCATTGCGCGCTATATCGCGCTGTGCCCGTGGCATCTGGCGCCGGATGGCCCGCTGTTTCTGGGCGCCAAGGGCGGCGCGCTGTCACCGCGCATCATCCAGCTGGTGATGGAGAACCTGCGCGGCAGTCTCGGCCTGCCCGAGGACGCGACACCGCACAGCCTGCGCCATTCCTTTGCGACGCATCTGCTGGGCCGGGGCGGCGACCTGCGCGCCATTCAGGAGTTGCTCGGTCATGCCTCGCTCTCGACCACGCAGATCTACACCAGAATCGATTCGGCACGGCTGATGGCAGCCTATGCAGCGGCTCACCCAAGGGCCTGATTCCCGCGAGCGTGTTGCAGAATGGCGCGAATGGCGCTGTTTTGATGTCGGTCTGGCATCAAAATCGCCATTTTCGTAACGAAGTGGAAAAACTTTGCGGTCAATCTCCAATGCAAGTTGAAGCCTTTGCCGAAAGCCTGCCATGCCTGAATCATTGCCAAACACGACACATCAGCCGGTGAGAATTCTTGTCGCGGATGATTCCCGCACCATCCGGATGGCACTCTCGGGCATGCTGGCCGCTTGTGGTTCGTTCGAGCTGATCGAGGCAGCCAACGGCCACGAAACACTGGCGGCCTTGCGCACAGGCGCCTGCGATGTCGCCTTCATCGATGTGCAGATGCCCGATCTCAGTGGCCCGGAAGCGCTGGCCTGGGCGCAGCAGGAAGGCCACCGCCCCTTCCTCATCATGATGTCAGGCCTCGTGATGCCGCAGTTGCTGGAGATCGCGTCAAAGCTCGGTGCCTATGAGTTCCTGAAGAAGCCGTTCGCACCGGAAGACATTGCGGCCATCATGGCGACGCTGGCTCGCGTGCGCAGCGTCAGCCGGGCCCTGCTTGTCGAAGACTCGCATGTCACACGCCAGATCATTGGCAAGATGCTGGCAGCAACACGCTTCAGTCTCGCCGTCGACACTGTCGAGGACGGGGCCCATGCTCTGAAAGCGCAGAAGCTGCAGCCCTATGACGTGGCCATCATCGATGTGAACCTGAACGGTGCCAGCGGCTTCGAAGTGGCGTGCCAGCTGCAGACACTGGGGTCACAAACCAAGGCGATCATGATGTCAGCCG
>JAYWHQ010000135.1:0-1528 GCA_043777655.1 Allobosea sp.
CGGAGCCACTCCGGACAGCATCGGCATAGCTGCGCAAGCCATCATCGGCTTCTGTCAATGGTGAGTCCCGCAGGAAGACGAGCGGATGTGCACGTTCGACCGCGCCGCGCACGATGCCGGCGAGATCAATCGTTTCCACCTCGCCCTCGATGCGCAGGGTCAGTGCCGCAACGGGTCCATCGACAGAAAAGTCGTGCAAGATGTTGCCATAGGGGTCTTCCATCCCGCGCATGCGGCCATCGACATTGGGCTCGATGCGCCAATGCATGACGTGCTGGCCCTCATGATCGCGCGGGGTCAGCCGCAGCATCTGCAACACGCGCCGGGGTGGCTCGGCATAGGTGTAGCTGGCCGTGTGCTTGATCTGGATGCGCATGTCGTCGTCTTCGTCGTCCTGTCAAACGCGTTGCACTGCGAGTGCTGTGCAAAATGGCTTGAAGCTAGAGATATTGCTCGGAAATCGTTGCGCCCAAACGGTTATTCTCCAGAATGAACTCGGAGATGAACTCGTGCAGTCCCGTCTGGAAAACGGAGTCGATTCTGGTATCGGAGAGTTTCATGAAGGTCTTGCGGGCGCTGCGCTGGGATGCACCTTGTCGGCCATAGGAATCGCCAAGCTGATCGAGATGGCGCGAGATGTTCTCGTAGCAGCTCGCAAGCGAACGCGGCATGCGCCGGTTGAGGATCAGCAGATCAGCGACGAGCCAGGGCTTGATCGACTGGCGATAGACCCAGTGATAGGCCGTCAGCGCCGAAACTTCGCGCAGCACCGTGGTCCACTGGAAATAGTCGAGCGAGCCGCCGACCTCTTCGCTTTCCGGCAGCAACACATGGTATTTGACGTCAAGGATGCGCGCCGTGTTGTCGGCCCGCTCGATGTAGACGCCCAGCCGCGAGAACCAGTAGCCATCGTCGCGCAGCATGGTTCGGTAGGCCGAGCCATCGAAGGCCAGCGAGACACTTTTCACCCAATCGAGGAAGCGCATGAACTCCTCGCGGTCCATCTGCTTTTTCTCGAAGCGCTGCAGCTCCAGCCAGGCGCCGTTGATCGCGTCCCACATCTCGGACGTGATGGCGGTGCGCACGGCGCGCGCATTTGAGCGGGCCTGCGCCAGGCAGTTTCGGATCGAGGAGGTGTTGTCCGGGTTGAAGGTGAGGAACTCACGGACATTCTGTTCGTTGGCGACGCTGTAGGTCTGTGCGAAAACATCAGCGCAGCCAGCGGTCGCCACCGTGCTTTCCCATTCCTGGCCGCTGCCGCCATAGCTTGTCGGCAGATTGGTGAGGCGCATGGTGGCCTCCAGGATGCGCGCCAGATACTCGGCCCGCTCGACATAGCGCGAGACCCAGTAAAGGCTGTCAGCGGTGCGCGAAAGCATCGTCATCTCGTTCTGTCTTCCCTGTCGATCAGGCATCGAGCACCCAAGTGTCCTTGGTGCCACCGCCCTGGCTGGAATTGACCACAAGCGACCCTTCCTTCAGCGCCACGCGCGTGAGGCCGCCGGGAATGCAGGTGATGCCATTGGCA
>JAYWHQ010000136.1:0-1515 GCA_043777655.1 Allobosea sp.
GTCACCAGCACGCAGCCCACCTTGCCGGAAGAGCGCGCATAGCCTTCGGCCGCATGCACGGCGCCCTGCTCATGGCGCACCAGAATGTGCTTCACCTTCTCCTGCTGGAAAAGCGCATCATAAATCGGCAGAACAGCGCCGCCGGGATAGCCGAAGAGATGGGCCACGCCCTGATCCTGAAGGGCACGGATCACCATTTCGGCGCCGGTCATTTTCTCGCTCATCGTCGTCTCCTCAGTCAGGTTCTTGTCGAAGGTGGTGTCTGGTCGAAGGTCAGGTCAGGTCAGGCGGATCGGAGGACTTCAAGGCATAAAAAAAGGCCCGCGAGGGGGCCAAATGTGCGCCAGCATCAGGGAAAACCGGTCCTCAGACCGTCCCTCGCCAGCGCACCGATACGATAATAAGCCCACACATGTGGAAGCTCTCCAGAAATTGAGTTGCATATGGCTAGTTGAGTAGATGCGGCGCGTCAAGGGGTGGCGTGACCCGTCTTTCAAGTCGCCCGTCGCGCCAGGATCGCCAGATGCATCGCATTTGAGCGATCATCCTCACCAGCCATCAAGAGGCGCGAAGCTATACGCATCGTCATGGGGGTGGACCAGATGTCCGCCAACACAGCATGCGAGGCGAAAAAAGTGTATCGGCAGGTCTATCGCAAAGGCATTTCGGAGCGGGCACGGGCGCCGGAAATCTCGGCCTTGCTGGCGCATTTCCAGTCGTGCCAGCGCAGCGAGTGGGGCGCCTCCTACACGCAGTTCGATCTGCTGGCCCTGGCCGCCTATGACGAGTTCATCATCCTGCTGAAGCCCGATGGCACAGGCGACATGGTCTGCCATCGCTTCGGCCAGGGCCTCGTGGCCAACATCGGCTATGACATGACCGGAAAGCGGCTCGCGTCGCTGCCGGAAGAGCTTGCCGCCTTCACCCGCGAATGCTGCTTCAGCGTGCTCGACTCGGGCCAGCCGCTCTATTCCGTGCACAGGCCACAGAAAGCGCTTCAGACGGGACTTTGGGAACGTCTGGTGATGCCTTGCGTCAGCGAGGATGGCGACCGGATGGTGGTGATTTTCACCAAGCCGCTCGAGGACCGGGAGAACCTGCTGGCGGCTGTGCTGGATGCCTCGCCCTCCGGGATCACGGCCTTGCGCGCCATTCGCGACGACCATGGCCACATGATCGACGCCATCGTCACCACGGCCAACCGCCGCGCAGCCAAGATCACCGGCGTGCCGTTGGAAAAGCTCTTGAACATGCCCTTGCTGGAAGCCATGCCGCAGCTGGTCGGTTCCGACACCTGGGAGCGTTGCGTCACGGTCGTCGAGCATCGCGAGCCAGACTACTGTGAGACGGAATGGCACATCGAGGGTCGTGACATCTGGTATCAGATGGCCATCACCCCGCTCGATGATGGCTGCGCCGTCAACTTCACCGATATTTCCGAGCTGAAGCGGGCCAACATGGCCTTGCAGAGCCGGGCCGCGACACTGTCGATCGAGATTGGCCGCGAACGGGCCT
>JAYWHQ010000137.1:0-1502 GCA_043777655.1 Allobosea sp.
AGCAGGGGAATATCTCGGCGAGGAATATTATCGCGCGGGCGGTGTGCCTGCGGTCGTGGCCGAGCTGATCGCCAAGGGCAAGATCAAGCCCGCGATGACCGTGAACGGCAAGACGATCATCGAGAATTGCGAGGGCCATTTCTCGGAGGACCGCAAGGTGATCCTGCCCTATGCCAAGCCGCTGAAGAAGCAGTCCGGGTTCCTGAACTTCAAGGGCAACCTGTTTGATTCCGCCATCATGAAGACCAGCGTCATCACGCCGGAATTCCGCGAGCGCTACCTCGAAAACCCGAAGGACCCGATGGCGTTCGAGGGCAAGGCTGTCGTTTTCGACGGGCCGGAAGATTATCACCACCGCATCGACGACCCCAAGCTGAAGATCGATGCCCACACGGTGCTGTTCATTCGCGGCGTCGGCCCGATAGGCTATCCGGGCGCGGCTGAAGTGGTGAACATGCGCCCGCCGGCCTATCTCATCAAGAAAGGCGTCAATGCGCTGCCCTGCATCGGCGATGGACGCCAATCCGGCACGTCTGGCTCGCCCTCAATCCTCAACGCCTCGCCAGAGGCTGCGACCGGCGGCGGGCTGGCGCTGCTCCGCTCGGGTGACATGGTGCGCATCGATCTGAAGAAGCGCACGGCCAATATCCTGATTTCGGATGAGGAGCTGGACAAGCGCCGTGCCGCCTTCGAGAAGGCTGGTGGCTACAAATATCCCGCCAGCCAAACGCCTTGGCAGGAAATCCAGCGCGGCATTGTCGATGAGGTGTCCAACGGCATGGTGCTGAAACCGGCGGTGAAATACCAGAAGGTCCACAAGACCTTCGGCGTGCCAAGGGACAATCATTGAGCCTCACGCTGCGCCAGATCGAGGTGTTTCGCTCGGTGATGCGGGCACGCTCGATCATCGGTGCTGCGCGTGACCTCAAGATCGCGCAGCCCACAGTCACCAAGACCATCCGGCGGATCGAGGATGTTTGCGGGCTGGTGCTGTTTGACCGCAGCGGGCGCCAACTCACGCCAGTGGCCGAGGCGCATCGCTTGCTGGCCGAAGTCGAGCTCGCTTTCGGGCAGATGGAATCAGCCATGGCGCGCGCGCTGCATGTGGCGCGGGCTGATCTTGGTACCTTCCGGCTGGGCGCCTCGCCAAGCGTCGGTCGTGCACTCGTACCGCTGGCGCTGCGCCCGCTCCTGAAGGCGCATGAGGGCCTGAGCCTGCAGCTCGACATTCTCTCGGTCAGCCAGATCATGGACTATCTGCTGGACGGCCAGGGCGAGGCATGCGTCACGCTGTTCCCGATCCTGCATGCCGACATCCGGAGTGTACAGGTTGGCATGTGCGGGCCAGTGGCGCTCTGGCCGCAAGAGCTTCAGACGATAAGGGCCGATGCCTCCCTGCCAGAAGATTTTGCCGGCCATACGCTGGTCGTGTTCGAGCCGCAGTCGGTGCATGGGCGTGTTCTCGGAGATGTGCTCAAGTCGGGCGCAGTCACCCCCAGCCG
>JAYWHQ010000138.1:0-18558 GCA_043777655.1 Allobosea sp.
TCCGCTCCGGCCGCGTGCCGGTGACCGTGAAGGCTGATCCGGGCACGCCAATCAGCTGCGCGGTCATCTCCGCATCCTGACGGGTGTAACGGCCCCAGCCGAAGCGGGCGAAGACAGTGGCTGGCATCGCGCCGATCTGCCGCTCGCTTTCAAGCTTCAGGCCCAATTCGGCGCGTGCCGTGAGGTTTGTCTTGGCTGCGCCTGCCACACCGACCTGCGCGCCAGTGGCTTCGTTGGCTTCGACGAAAGAGCCGTTGCGGATGCTGGCTGCCTGATAGGCCACATAGGGTGCAGCCGAGATGCCGGCAAAATTGGCTGCCGCCCAGGCAGCTTCCAGCCTGCCGGAGAGGCCGCTCAGATCATATTTGCTGGTGACATTGCTCTGGCCCAGCACCGAGATGGCGCGAGAGCTTTGCGCGCTACCGGTGATCCAGGATCCGCTGGCGGCCAGCGACAATGCGCCGATCCTCGTCGATCCATAAAGGCCGAGCTGGAACAGGCTGGTGTCCACCTTGCCCAGTCCGTTGGCGCTGGTTGTGGAGCCGGTCGCGCCAGACAGTGCTGCGCCAATGATCGTATCGGGGGCGACGCGGAGATCGACGCCGCCCGTCAGACCGCCGACATTGCTGGTCTGACGCGACGATCCGATCGACGTCTCGCCGCCGACACGGCCCGTGCCACCGGTCACGGTGGCCCAGGTGCTGTAGCGTGGCGCAGGCCGGAAACTTGCTGCCGGCACAGTGTCCGCACCGATGACGCGGTTGATCGCCCGTTGTCCGGAGGACCAATCGGTGCTGACGGTCGGCGCATAGGCGCTGATCAGCCCGCCTGTGGGGGCGCTGCGGCCCGGCGCCACGGGGTTGAGCATTGCGCCGAGAAATCCGGTCGCGGCCTGTGCGCCCAGCGCAGGCGCACCGGAATGGGCTGTGCCGGAAATCTGGTCGAGACCTGCAAGAACGCCAGCGCGATTCTGGTTGTAGAGGCGGAAGAACGCATCGACATTGGCGCCATTGGCAACGGCCCGGTCCAGTGCGCTGGCCACGCTGAACTGGTTGCCGGTTCCCCGCTGCTGTGCGGCGAAGGGCTGCTGGGTTGCCGGCTGGGCCGCAGGCGCTGTCACAGCAGGTGCTGTCGCTGTAGGCGCAGGCGCGACCACAGCCGGGGCAGCCGCCACGACTGCCGCGACGACGGCCACGAGTGGCGCCGGTGTCAGCGTCAGCCGCGCTTCTGTGCCTGTATAGCTCACCGCCGTGGTCACGCCATCGCCGAAGGAGCCCTGCTCGGCCTTGGTGCCGAATGTGCCGGTGATCGAGCCTGCCTGCAGGAAGGTGTAGGGGCTGTTGAAGATGTAGGTTCCGCCCAGCGCGGCAAAGCGCACCGTGCCGGCAAGTGCGGCAGCACCCGTCACATTGATCCGGTCAATCGTGGCGCCCTGCACCTAGATGTTCGTGGTCGAGCCTGCGTTGAGCGTCAGGCCACCATTGATCGCCAATGTGCCGATGCCGTTGCTGCCGGGCGCGAGGATGCCGCCAGAGGCGATGGTGGTGCCCGGAAGCGTGCCTGTGCCGCCCACCGTGCCGCCATTGTTGACGGTAAGGCCGGATGAGGTCGCGATCGAGCCATTGACCAGCAGCGTGCCGCCATTGACTATGGTCGTTCCGGTGTAGGCATTGGTGCCTGCCAGCGTCAGCGTGCCGGTTCCGGTCTTGACGAGGTTGCCGGCAACCGTGGCGTTCACAAAACGACCACGGTTCTGGATGACGCCGGAATAGGTGGTGGATTTGTTGTTCGAGCCGATGGTCAGCGTCTTGCCGCCTATGGCTACCGTGCCCAGCCCTTCGAGCGAGCCGATGGTGACGCCCGCGCCGCCGTAGTTGTCGATGTAAAGAAGGCCGTTCGTTCCTATGATATGGGTCGAGGTACCGCCACTCGACGTGCCTTCAAAACCCGTGCCACCGCCGGTAAAGCCTCCTCCATTTGTCGTGATGGTGCTGGCGCCCGCCGTGCTGGTATTTAAAAATCTCAGGCCAGCGTTGACAGTGAACGACGCTTCGTCGGCCGTCGCTGAGTTTCCGAACTGAAATTGTGATTGGTTGACCACAAATGTCTGATTGCGGCCGTTGACGATGGCAGCCCCAAGAAAGCCGTGACCCTGATTCACGTTAATGGTGAATGTGTAGGCAGGCGCGCCAGCGCTGAACGTAAAGCCCCCGGGGGTGAAATTTCCGGTGATCGAGAGCGCCGGGATGTTCGTTGCGCCGAAAGTTGCGGTCCCGGTTGGGACCACGCCCGTGCTCCAGTTTGCGCCGGTGTTGAAGGCATTGCTGCCAGGCGCGGCGAGCCAGGTGGCATTCTGCGCCAGCGCGGGCGATGCGGCCAGCAGCGCGGCCAGCACACCGCCGGCCAGCGCCGTGCTGCGCAGCGCGCAAGCGCGCGTCAGGCCAGGCTGGCGAATAACGGCGGGAGCGCTGAAGCTTGCAAGCGCGCTGGAAGACACGGGCCCACGGCATTCGGCAGAGTTTCGCGCAGTCATGGTCATCACCTTCCAGGGCGGCTCAAAAAAGTATCGCGTATTCCACGCCTTGGACGCGAGAACGCGCTAGTCCTGACATTTGGTAAAGCAAAAGCAACCGGATTCAGCAGAATTTGCGACGGAAGGTTAACCCTGGTTGCGTCTGAAGCAAAAATGTCACGCATCTGGCCCCAGCCTGTATGACAATTCTGCCAATGCACTGAAAAAAAGGACCTTTGTGACTTTGTGTCACAAAGGTGACGCCCCCCCCGAGAACGACAAGCCACCCGTCGGTTGATATGCGCCGAAGGCTACACCGACAATCCCGCAATGTCGGATGTCGCGAATGCCGAGCCCGTTTCGTGAAGCGCCGCAACGGACTTTGACACGGCAATCGCCAGGTCATCTGCGATCATGCCTCTGCCGCTGATCTGGCCGGCAAGCCCATGCAGCCACACGCCTGCGCAGGCCGCTTCGAAGCCGGGCATGCCCTGTGCCAGCAAGCCACCGATGATGCCAGCCAGCACATCGCCGGAACCCGCTGTTGCCAGCCACGGTGGAGCGTTGCTGTTCAACACTGCGCGCCCGTCTGCGGTCGCGATGACCGTTTGCGCACCCTTCAGCACGATGGTCGCGCCGAACGACGCTGCAGTCTGCACAGCATGGCCGAGCCTCCATTGGGCATGGGAATACCCAGCCTGATGCCCCTGCGCCGACAGGCCCGTCATTCTCGCAAATTCGCCCTCATGCGGCGTCAGCACAACCGGCCTTGTGTTCATTCCGATCAGCTCTGCAAGCGCTGTCTGCTGTCCGGCAAAGCTCGTCAGCGCATCGGCATCGAGCACGCAGGCTCTCTGCGCGACCATCGCGGCGGAAACCAGATCGCGCGTGGCGCCACCGACACCCATTGCAGGCCCGAGGATCACGGCATTGATCCTTGCGTCATCCAGAAGCGACGCCAGGTCGGCCGGGCTGTCTGCCTGTTTCAGCATGATCGCCGTGACATGCGCTGCATGGACCATCAACGCCGCCTCGCTGCCAGCAAGCGTGACGGCCCCTGCCCCGGCGCGCAAGGCCGCCGTTGCTGCCAGCCTGGCAGCGCCTGTCCGAAGCGGCGGGCCGCTCCAGACCAGCACCGCCCCATGGTCGTATTTGTGCGCACCCGCCGGCTTTTCGATCAGCAGATTTCGCCACAGCTCGGGTGTGTTGGCCAGCACTGTCATGGAGGCAGATAGCCGGAACGTTCAGCCTCCGGCGCCGCCGCCATGGCCAGCCGCGCCAGCGCAGGCATTGATTTGCATCCGGTCCGCGTCATGATCGCGTTGCGGTGGTTCTCGACCGTTCGCTGGCTGATGCCGAGATCAGCCGCGATGTTCTTGCTCGGATGGCCTGCCAGCACAAGCTTCATGACCTGCTTCTGGCGCGCCGTCAGTCCTGCCAAATGGCGTTGCGCCTCATCTCTCCATTGCATCGCCTTGCTGAAATCGCGGGACTGCTCCAGCGCGCGCTTCACACTTGCGAGAAGATCGCCAGGGCTGACCGGCTTCTCGATGAAGTCCAGCGCTCCTGCCTTCATCGCCTGCACGGCCATGGGCACATCGCTGTTGCCGGTGATCATGATCGCAGGCAACGGATCGTTTCCGTCACGCAGGTTCTGCAAGAGCGCAAAACCGTTCATTCCGGGGAGATAGGCGTCGATGAGCAGGCACCCGCCACCGCCTGCCCGGTACTGCGCGAGAAAGGCCTCACAGGTGAGGAATGTCATGGCTGCATAGCCCTGGTCCTCGAGCAGCGCGCGCATCGTATCGCAAATGTTGTGGTCATCATCGACGATATAAACGACCTCGGCAGTCGACACGGAATTGACAGGCAAGGCGCTTGGCGGCTCGCGCCCATGTTCAGGCAGCGCCTCCGCCAGCAGCGCCTCGATCACACCCATCATTGTCTTCAGCTTGACTGGCTTGCTGAGGTGGATGCATTTCTTGTGTCCGATTTCGGCCAGTGTCCTTGTCGAGATATCGCCCGTGAGAATGATCACCGGGACAGGTCTTTTCATCTTGTCGCGAAGACGCGTCGCGAATTCCAGACCGTCCATGTTTTTCGGAAGATTGAAGTCCGCGATCACCAGATCGGGATCGAGCGTTCCCTTGTCCACCAACTCCAGCGCAGCCAGTCCATCGAAAGCGGTTGTCACCTGGTGACCTTCAGCCTCGAGCAGAAAGGCCAGCAACTCGCGCACGTCCGGATCATCTTCAACGACCAGGATCGATGAGCCCGAGATAGCAATGGTCGGGGTCAGGCGCGTTGCAACGGCATCGGACGCAGCCGGTGGCAGCGCATCGCCACCTTCTGGTGGCAGCGCAATCTCCACGGCAAAAACCGAGCCCTTGCCGAGCTTCGAGCGCACATGCACCTTGTATCCGAGGAGCGCCACCAAGCGTTGCACGATGGCAAGGCCAAGGCCCAGACCGCGACTGCGCTCGCGCGCGGCATTGTCGAGCTGGTGATACTCTTCGAAGATGGTCTGGAGTTCCGCCTCGGGGATCCCGATGCCGGTATCCCAGATTTCGATGCTGAGCAGTCCGGCACGACGGCGACAGCCCAAGAGCACCTTGCCGGATCGCGTGTACTTGATCGCGTTGGTCAGCAGGTTCCGAAGCATCTGCTCCAGCAGGCGCGGGTCGGTCTGGATGAGTTGCCGACAAGGAACAACCTTGAGAACCAACGCCTTTGCACTGGCGTGGTAGGAGAACTCGTCCCGCAGCCTGTCGAACAGATCGTTCAGTTGACAGCTGACGATATCGGCGCGGATGACACCTGCCTCGATCTGGTTGATGTCGAGAAGTGCATTGAGCATGCCCGACATCGCGTGCAGCGTGTCGTCAAACCGCTTGACCAGGTTCTGCGCCTTTTCGCCTTCCACCGTTCTTGCGAGCAACCCCTGCACGAAAGCAAGCGTCTGGAGTGGTTGGCGCAGGTCATGGCTGGCGGCGGCGAGAAAGCGCGACTTGGCACGATTGGCCTGCTCCGCCTGAAGCCTGGCGTCTTCCATCGCCTTGCGGATACGCTTTCGCTCGCTGATATCGGTAAAGGTGATGACCACGCCCTCGACGCGGTTATCATGGCTCCGGTAGGGCAGAATGCGGCGGATGAACCACACATCAGCGGCCGTCTCGATCTCGCGATCAACCGGAAGCAGATCCTTGAGGACAGAGCGGGCATCGGCAGGAAGTTGCGTGTCTGCAGCCAGTGAATGCAGGTCGGTCAACGGCCTGCCCACATCCCCCGGAATGACGTTGAACAGCGATTTTGTGGCTGGCGTGAAGAAGCGGATGTTCAGGTCCGGGTCCAGGAACAGCGTTGCGACATCGGTGCTGTAAAGCACATTCTGCAAATCGTTGGACGTCGTGCGCTGCCGGTCAAGCGTTTCCTGCAGCTGGCTGTTCAGCGCTGTCAGCTCCTCGTTGAGAGATTGCAGTTCTTCCTTCGAGGTCAGCAGCTCTTCATTGGTGGACTGGAATTCCTCGTTGACCGACATCGCCTCTTCATTGACGGCTTTCTGCTCCTCGGTGGACAATTCGAGATTGTGGATCGCTGCATGAAGCTCTGTGCGTGTGGTTGCCAGTTCCTGTTCAAGGCTTGTGATGCGCCCCTGATCTTCCGGTGGAGACTGATTGCTGGAGTTGGCACCAGCCGGAGGGAATTTGGCTGGCCCATGGCCCTTGCGGCCGGCATCGAGAAACCCGACGAGCAGCAGCTCCTCACCCTCATGGTTCAGGGAGTGAATCTCGATGGTGAAGGCACGCCCGCGGCTGGCCGGGTCGAGCACCGTGCCTTCAACGCTGGCATATGTCTGTTGCGGGCTCGCCTGCTGGATCGCGGCCCTGAGCTTGATGCGCGCCTCTTGCGGCAGCATTCCCAGAAGATCATTGGTCGGATGCCCCTCCGCGTGGTGCAGGAAACGGTCGGTCGGTCCCAGAAAATAAAGGCATTCCATCTTGCGGTTGATGAGCACGAGTGCCGGCGCATAGATCTTGAGCGCCATGCGCCGGGCAAGATCGGCCAGCGCCGCCTGCCGGGAAGGCGCGGCAACACTGGCGCCCGACTTGGTGATGGCCCGCCCATCAGCCTTGCCAAGCGCAAACCCGACATCCCCCAGACGGGCGCGGCCGATATGGCGGTAGAGACGGGCCGGCTTCGAGATGATCTCGAACCTGCCATCCACATTCCCGGCGGTCTCGGCGCTGCCAAGCAGGAGGAGCCCGCCCTGACGAAGCGCGAAGTGAAACAGCGCAATCACCTTCGCCTGCGCTTCCGGACCCAGATAGATTAGAAGATTGCGGCAGGAGATGAGATCGATCCTGGAGAATGGCGGATCGGACAGCACATCCTGAACCGAGAACACCACATTGGCGCGCAACTCTGGCGAAACTTTGTAGCCATCTTCCTCCTTCGAAAAGAAGCGCGCGAGACGCTCCGGCGAAACATCAGCAGTGATCGTCTCGGGATAAAGTCCTTCGCGCGCCTGAGCCACTGCGTCGCTATCGACATCAGACGCAAAAATCTGGAGCTTCACGTTGCGCTTGGACGCCGTGATTTCTTCGCGCAGCAGCATGGCAAGCGAGTAGGTCTCCTCACCCGAGCTGCATCCTGCAATCCAGATGCGCAAAGGCTGATCGGCCGCATGGGCGCGCACCAGCTCCGGCAAGGTCACCTTTGCCAGATGGTCGAAAACCTTCGGGTCACGGAAGAAGCTCGTGACGTTGATCAGCAGGTCTTTCGCCAGCAGCTCCAGCTCAGCCGGATCGGCCTCAAGCGCGGCCAGATAGCCCGCCACGTCGTGCACGGCACCGGCACCCATCGCCATGCGTCGCTCGATGCGCCGCTGCAATGTGCCTTGCTTGTAAAGCGTGAAATCATGCGACGTCCGGTTGCGGAGCAGATCGATGATCGCGCCAAGGTCATCCGTGGTCTTGCCGCGGGGGCGCTGGCCGGGCGGCGTTTCTGTCTGTCTTGCGTGATCGCGCCGGTTCAGCAACGCGGCTGGAATGCTGGTGACCTTCAACGTAAGGTCAACTGCGCCGGTCAGGACTGCATTGCGGGGCATGCCATTGTATTCGGCTTCGTCGGGGTCCTGTGCAATGGCAAAGCCGCCCTTGGCCTTCAACGCTTTCAGGCCTTCGCTGCCGTCCGCACCCGTGCCGGACAGGACAACGCAGACGGTCCCCATTGGACAGTCATTCGCAAGCGAATGTAGCAGGAAATCAAATGGCAGGCGTGCGCCATGGCGCGCTTCGGGTTCGGAAAGCTGGATTACCCCGTTTGCGACGGCGAGATACGCACCTGGCGGGATGACGTAGAGGTGATCGGGTGCAAGCCCTTGCCCATCCAGCGCCTGGCTGACTTTCATCGTTGTATGGCTGGCCAGCAAATCAACCAGAAGGCTGTCATGGTTCGGGTCAAGGTGCTGCACGAGGATGAACGCCATCCCCATGCTTTCGGGCATCGCGTCGATGAGCCTGCGACATGCATCCAGCCCGCCTGCAGATGCGCCGATGGCAACGATCAGGAAATCAGCATGATCACGGGGCGGCGCGCGCGCAGCAACATGCCGACGAGCAAGAGCAGGTTGCGCGGTTCTTCGCTGGGCTTGGGGGCTTTTCGCCATGCGTGCTCTTTTTCTTGCGCCACAGGGTCATACCACGAACGCGGAGTCACGGCTTGATTTGCGTCAACGCCGACAGCCGCAGTGTTGTTCCCCGTCTTCTGAGTAGATTCCGATCCTGCGACCCGACATGACCGAGCGCTAGAACCCTCATTCAGTCGAGGTGCCCTCTCAGGCAACTGGAGATGATCCGAAAGCTGGCCCGCGCATGACGCAGCAGGCCGCAATCGGGCGCAGTTCCCACGCTCGTGCTTACCGTCCCGCCATTTCGCATTTACATCAGAAGGAGTTTCCAGTGCATCCGACCCGCAATACCCTGGATCAGGCAATCCGCGTTCAGTCCGTTGAACTCCTGAACAAGCATCTCGCGACCGCGATCGATCTGCATGCACAGGTCAAGCAGGCGCACTGGAATGTTCGGGGAGCGAACTTCATCGCAATCCACAAGCTGTTCGACGCCGTGTCAGAAGAGGTCGAAAGCTTCTCCGACATGCTGGCAGAACGGGCTGGAGGCCTTGGCGGAACCGCCGACGGAACGATCCAGATGGCAGCCGAGCGCAGCGCGCTCATTGCCTATCCTCTCGGTGTGGCCGACGAGCAGAAGCACATCTTCGCTGTGTCCGGTGCGCTCGCCGCTTTCGGTGAAGGCGCCCGTGAGGCCAGCGCCAAGGCGACGGATTTCGGCGACGTCGACACGGCTGACCTGTTCACGCAGGTGTCACGCGGCATCGACCTCCAGCTCTGGTTCGTCGAGTCGCACTTGGCGCCAAAGGAGCGCTGACGCGGGCAGCGCATCGTCGTCCGAACGGTGTCGGACACTGAACCGGGGGCGGTGACACATCATGAAAGCGCTTCGTGTGCTCATCATCGAAGACGAAACGCTGATCGCGCTTCTGTTTGCTGAAGTGCTCACAGAATTGGGGCACGACGTCTGCGCCAGCGAGCGCACGGAAGCCGGCGCAATCGCAGCCGCTGCACGCAGCAAGCCCGACTTGATCATTGCCGATGTGCGACTGCAGGAAGGGAGCGGCATCACTGCCGTCAACACCATCCTGACTGCCGGTTTCGTTCCGCATATTTTTGTCAGCGGCGATGTGTTTGACCGGAAGGCGCTCAATCCTGCTGCTGGTATCCTTCAGAAGCCGTTCTACGAGGCGCAGTTGGTGCAAGCGATTGAACGCGCCACAGAACTGCCAAATGTTCGCATTGGTGAAAGACACGCGCAGAAGCTTGCGGCTTCTGAGTAGTTTCCGAACCTCTCGCAGCTGCCCCCATCAGACTACGCTCGCGGCACGACAACGCGTGAGCACGAACAAGATGAGCAGCGGCGAAATCGATGCGGCGACGGCAAGCGGCACAGTGTTCACCTGCCCGATGCATTCGCAGATACGCCAACCCGGTCCCGGGTCATGCCCGATCTGCGGAATGGCACTTGAACCAGCCACAGCAACGGCAGAGAGCGGCGTCAGCGAGGAACTTGCGGACATGACCCGCCGCTTCTGGGCAGGCTTGGCGCTGGCATTGCCGGTGTTCCTGCTCGAGATGGGCGCGCACATCTTTCCGTCCCTGCATCGCCTTGTGTCACCCGTGACATCCGGCTGGATCCAGTTCGCGCTCGCAACGCCGGTCGTTTTCTGGGCCGGCTGGCCCTTCTTCGTGCGCGCGTGGGACTCGATACGGTCACGCAATCTGAACATGTTCACGCTGATGGCCATGGGAACAGGGGTCGCCTGGGCCTACAGCGCTGTCGCGATGACCGCCCCTGCTGTTTTTCCCGCTGCCTCGAAGACCATGGGTGGGGCGGTCGCGGTCTATTTCGAAGCGGCGGCAGTCATCACGGTGCTGGTTCTGCTGGGACAAGTGCTCGAATTGCGGGCACGCGAACAGACCGGCGGCGCCATCAAGGCTTTGCTGAACCTGTCGCCAAGGACCGCGCATCGGATTGATGCTTCCGGCACAGACGCGGAGGTCCAGGTCGATCTTGTCATTGTCGGGGATCTGCTTCGCGTGAGGCCCGGCGAGAAGGTGCCCGTCGACGGAGTCGTGACGGAAGGCGCCTCGTCAGTGGATCAGTCGATGGTCACAGGCGAATCCATGCCGGTCGACAAGGCGCCGAGCGACAAGGTCATCGGCGGCACGCTCAATCAGTCGGGCGCGCTCGTGATGCGGGCTGAGGCAATCGGCAGCGAGAGCATGCTTGCCCGCATCGTGCACATGGTCAGTGAAGCGCAGCGCTCGCGCGCACCCATCCAGCGCCTGGCTGACAAGGTCGCCGGCTGGTTCGTGCCGGCCGTGATCGCCATCGCGCTCGTCACGTTTGCCGTCTGGGCCATCTTTGGCCCGGAGCCACGGTTCGCCAACGGGCTGGTTGCAGCTGTCGCCGTCCTCATCATCGCCTGCCCGTGCGCGCTGGGCCTGGCCACGCCGATGTCGATCATGGTGGGTGTGGGCAAGGGCGCGCAGATCGGCGTGCTCGTCAAGAACGCCGAAGCCCTCGAGCGGATGGAGAGGGTCGATACGCTTGTTGTCGACAAGACGGGCACGCTGACGGAAGGCAATCCCTCCGTCACGAAAATCATAGTCGCCCCGGGAGCCGACGAAGATGAGGTTCTGGCGCTGGCTGCGGCGGTCGAGCGCGCCTCCGAGCATCCCCTTGCCAAGGCCATCGTCAAGGCTGCCTTGTTGCGCGCGTCCAGCATTCCCGCCGTGGCCGATTTCCACTCCCCTGCCGGGAAAGGCGCGATGGGCCGCGTCGGCGGACAGCGTGTCATGGTCGGCAGTGCGGCATTCCTGAAAGAGAACGATGTCGATGCTGCGGCACTTGCGGCGGACGCAGAGACCTTCCGCAAGAATGGCGCGACGGCAATCTTTGTCGCCATCGACGGCGAGGTCGCTGCAGCCATCGGCATCGCGGACACGATCAAGGACAGTACGCCTCTGGCTCTCAAGGCACTGCGAGATGACGGCATCCGCGTCGTCATGCTGACCGGCGACAACAGGACGACCGCCGAGGCCGTCGCCCGCAAACTCGGCATCACCGAAATCGAGGCTGATGTCATGCCAGAACAGAAAGGGGCTGTCGTCAAACGCCTGCAGACGGAAGGCCGCGTCGTCGCCATGGCCGGAGATGGCGTCAACGATGCGCCCGCACTGGCGGCGGCTGATGTCGGCATCGCCATGGGAACAGGTACCGATGTCGCCATCGAGAGCGCCGGGCTGACCTTGCTCAAAGGAGACCTCACCGGCATCGCCAGAGCCCGGACATTGTCCAAGGCGACCATGTCCAACATCCGCCAGAACCTGGTGTTCGCCTTAATCTACAACGCAGCCGGCATCCCGATTGCGGCGGGCGCGCTCTACCCGGCCTTCGGCATCCTGCTGTCTCCCATCATCGCTGCTGCTGCCATGGCGATGTCATCCGTCAGCGTCATCGGCAACGCGCTTCGGCTCTCTCGTCTCAAAATCTGACTCAGATCTGACAAATCTGGCGATGCCTGGAGAACTGTCCCAAGCTTTCGGAACATGCGCGGAGCCAACGCGTTGCTCTACAACGCCACCAAGGATCGGACGCACACCATGGCCTATCAGACAACCAATCCCTTTGACGGCAAGGTCGTCGAGACATTTCCGTCAGCCAACGATTCCGAAATGGAGGCAGCGGTTGCAAAAGCGCAAACCTGCTTCGGAACGTGGCGGCACATCAGCTTTTCAGAGCGGGCCGTGATCTGCCGGAAAGCTGCCGCCATGATGCGGGCGCATGCCGATGATCTTGCCCGGCTTGTGACGCTGGAAATGGGCAAGCTGATCGAGGAATCACGCGGCGAGGTCGCACTCAGTGCAGACATCATCGATTATTACGCCGAACATGCCGAGCGGTTCCTCGCACCCGAGAAACTCACGCCTGAATCCGGCGAAGCTGTCATCGAGAGCGCTCCGATCGGCGTTCTGTTCGGTGTCCAGCCGTGGAACTTTCCCTATTACCAACTGGCCCGATTTGCCGCGCCCAACATCATGGCTGGCAATGTCGTCATGGTGAAACATGCCGAGATCGTGCCGCAATGCGCTGCCGCTTTCGAAAAACTCTGGATCGATGCCGGGGCACCTGAAGGCGTTTACACCAACCTCCGGATTTCGCACGACCAGGTGGCGCGCATGATCGCAGACCCGCGCATCAAGGGTGTGGCGCTGACTGGCGGTGTCGAGGCTGGCAAGATCGTGGCGGGTCAGGCAGGCGCGCACATGAAGAAGTCGACGATGGAGCTCGGCGGCAACGACGCGTTCATTGTGCTTGAGGATGCCGATCTCGAAAAGACGGTAAAGTGGGCGGTCTGGGCCAAGATGAACAACAACGGCCAATGCTGCATCGCCGGCAAGCGCTTCATTGTCGTCGACAAGCTGGCCGATCCGTTCCTCGACAAGTTCCAGGCAGCGTTGTCGGCCCTCAAACCGGGCGACCCCATGGATGTCACAACGACACTTGGACCGATGTCCACCGAAAGCGCGCTGGAGACACTGCTGGACCAGATCAAGCGCGCTGTCGACGGCGGCGCAACCGTCGTGATGGGCGGCAAGCGCATCGACCGTGCCGGCGCCTTCATGCAGCCAACGATCCTTACAGATATCAAACCGGGCAACCCCGCCTACAGCGAGGAATTCTTCGGCCCTGTCGCATTGTTTTTCCAGGTCAAGGACGAGGAGGCCGCCATCGCGCTGGCCAATGACTCGGATTTTGGTCTTGGCGGATCGGTGTTCACGCGCGACGAGGCCCGCGGCAAGCGCGTTGCCAGTCGCGTCGATACCGGGATGGTGTTCGTCAACCATCCGACATGGACGGCGGCGGACCTGCCCTTCGGCGGGGTCAAGACTTCCGGCTACGGTCGCGAACTGTCCGGCCTCGGCATCCAGGAATTCGTCAACAAGAAACTTGTTCGCGTGGCGCCGATCGACGCTCCGGCATGAACATGGAAACTGAAACCCCTGACGCACTGCATCTGCTGGCCGAGACTCCTGTGCTGCAAACGTCCCTGACGCCAGCTGCGCTTGCCCAGCAGCGTCTGAAGGCCCTCGCCCGCTGGGACAGCGAGGGTGGCGCCGGACCGGCCGGTCCCCAGGCTCAACAAGAGCAAGGCAATACAGAGAACGATGCTGCATCCGCAACATTATCGGAGTTTGCTCAACTCCATGCCCGTGTGATTGCGCTTGAGAACCTGCTGATCGCGGTGCTTGCGGAAGGCTCCGAGCGGCAGGTTGCGCTGGCGACCGAGATGGCAGGGCATATTTCTCCAAGACCGGAATCGACCCGCCATCCGCTGACAATCCACGCGGCCAGCCTGATGCTCAGTCTCATCGAGCGTTCCAGCCATCTCGCGGCACCTCGGACGGAAACTGGCACGCCCAGCGCGCCTCCGAAAAGCATCAGCAGATGACATCAGCCACAGGGCCGTCGCCGCCTGCCAAAGAAGCGCCTGCCAAACAAGCGCTTGCGCCGCAGAAGGAGGAGCCGGCAAAACCGGGCTGGCTCGGGTTCCTCACGCATGGCGTCGGCCTTGTCTGGACCGGGCTTGCTGCGCTGTGCATCGTTGCTGCTGCTTGGTTCTTTGGTGGTCCAATTCTTCTCGGACCCGTCATCTCCGCTTCCCCGATCCTGCGCAAGGACCTCGTTCAGACGCTTGTCGCCAGCGGTCATGTCGAAACACCGTTTCGCGTCAGCATCAGCAGCCAGATCACGGGGGTCGTCGCGGAAATTCCTGTCGTTGAGGGCCAGAAGGTCAACTCTGGCGACACACTGATCCGCCTCGATGACAGTGAAGCCCAAGCCAGCGTCGTCCTGGCCGAGGGGCAAATGGCACAAGCGGATGCCCGGGTCCGGCAGGTTCGCGATCTGACCTTGCCCGCAGCCGAGTTGAGCCTCAGCGAGGCCAAGGCGACGCTTGTCAACGTGCAGCAGATCCATGCGCGTCTGAGCAGGCTTCTGGCTGACGGCGTGAGCACACGCGCTGCGTTCGATGAGGCGACGAAGAACCTAGATGTTGCGCGTGCGCAGGTGCGCAACGCCGAACTGACTGTTTTCAGCAATCGTCCGGGCGGGGCCGATTTTGCTGTCGCTGAAACGCAACTGGCCCAGGCGAGCGCCACGCTCCGTGCGGCACAAACGCGTCTGGGCTATACGCAGATCAAGGCAGCGCGGGATGGTTTGCTGATCTGGCGAGACGTCGAGGTCGGCAATGTCGTCCAGCCTGGCAAGGACCTGATGCGATTGTCACCGGCAGGCGAAATGCAGATCGCCATCCAGATCGACGAGAAGAATCTCGGACTCATCGCCCTGAAGCAGCAGGCGCTGGCCTCTGCAGATGCGTTCAGCAAGGAAAACTTTCCCGCAATCGTGACGTTCATCAACCCGGCCGTCGACCTTCAACGCGCCTCTGTGGAGGTGAAGCTGAGCGTCGCGTCACCGCCCGCCTACCTTCGTCAGGACATGACAGTTTCCGTTGATATCGAGGTGGCCAGACGAGCCAGAGCCATCATCGTCTCCGTGGCGGATCTTCACGAGTTGAGCGCCGGGAAGCCCTGGCTGCTGATGGCGCTGAACGGTCGTGTCAGACGCCAGCAGGTGACGGTTGGGCTGGTCAGTTCCGGCAAGGCAGAAATTCTCACCGGACTTGAAGAGGGCACGATCATTGTCCCCGCCGCATCAAAGGTGAAGGACGGGCAGCGCATCCGCATCAAAACGCCGACGGTCTCTGTCCCATGAACCGGTGGGCGCCCTTCGAATGGATCACCGCAATCCGGTTCCTGAAGGAGGGCCGCACGCAGACTCTGTTCATCATCCTCGGTGTGGCCATAGGTGTTTCGGTCATCATCTTCATGTCGTCTCTGATGACTGGTCTCCAGGCCAACTTCGTCAGACAGATACTGGCATCACAGCCCCATATCCAGATCCTGCCCGCCGAAGAAACCGCGCGGTCGCTGCGATCAGAGCGTGGCGCGGTGGTGGCGGCAACGATTCAAAAGCCTGCGCAGCGCCTGCGCTCGATTGACCAGTGGCAGACGATCGTGAGGCTTCTGGGGGAACGGCCAGACGTCGTCGCAGCATCCCCAACAGTCTCGTCGGCCGCGCTTGCGATCAGGGGTGAAGCCAGCCGGTCCATCACCGTGACAGGAATCGAGCCAGAGATGTACTTCAAGATCGTCAGACTGCCTGACTACATCGTCCAGGGCACACCTGATCTGACGAGCGAGGACATCATCATCGGGATCGAGCTGGCGAAGGATCTGAGTGTCACGCTTGGTGACAAACTCAACATCAGGGTGGGCAGCGGCATTGCACGTGCCCTCACCATCCGCGCGATCTTCGATCTCGGAAACAAGGGATCGAACACCGGTTTGACATTCCTGTCGCTCAGGACGGCCCAATCTCTTGCCGGTCTTGCCGGCGGTGTCACCGCCATCAACGTCAACCTGACGGACCCCTATGCGGCCGAAGGCGTGGCCGTCGTCGTTCAGGCGGAAACGGGCGCGAAAGCCGACAGCTGGATCAAGACGTTCGCACAGTTTTTCGAGATCCTGCGGACGCAGAACATTTCGTTTGGCTCGATCGAGTTTTTCGTCGGCCTTTCGGTCGCATTCGGGATGGCCAGCGTTCTGGTCGTTTCGGTCATTCAAAGGTCGAAAGACATCGGCATTCTGCGCGCCATGGGGACAACGCGACCCCAGATCGTGCGCGTTTTCCTTCTCCAAGGCGGCTTGCTTTCCTTTGCTGGTGCCATTGTCGGTTCACTGCTGGGCGCTGTTGGCGTGATGCTGTTTCGCGGTGTCATCAAGAAGTCCGATGGAACCCAGCCATTTCAACTGCTCATGGAGCCTCAGCTCTTCCTTGTCGTGATCAGTCTCGCCACAATCACCGGCGTTGCGGCAGCTGTCTTTCCAGCCTTGCGTGCGGCCAAGCTCGATCCCGTGGTGGCGATGCGTGGCTGACGAACTGCATGTTCTTGGTCAAGCAGCGGCCGTCTTGCCAGCGGCCGTCCTGCCAGCGCCCGTCCTGCGGCTTGAGGCCGTCTGCAAGACCTACAACCCCGGCACCGCCGCCGAGGTCGAGGTGCTGCACGCCATCGATCTCGTGCTGCAGCGCGGCGAGTTTGTGGCGCTCATGGGCCCCTCCGGCTCGGGCAAGAGCACTCTGCTCAACATCATCGGACTGCTGGACCGGCCGACATCCGGCAAGCTTTTCATCAATGGCGAGGACACCGGCGCACTGGGCGACAAGGCGCTGACGACACTGCGCGGCCAGAGCATAGGCTTTGTCTTCCAGAGCCACTTTCTGCTCTCGGCTTTCACTGCCATCGAGAACGTGATGATGCCGATGCTGGTGGATCAGACATTCCCGAACGCGGACATGCGGGTTCGGGCCCATGATCTCCTGGCGGCGATGGATCTCGAAAAAGTTGAAGACAATCTCTCCACCAACATGTCCGGCGGGCAACAGCAGCGGGTGGCCATCGCACGCGGGCTGGCGATGAACCCGTCGCTGATCCTGGCCGACGAACCGACGGGCAATCTCGACACCGTCTCGACCGACACGGTCTTCAAGCTGATGCGCAAGGTGAACATCGAGAACGGCACGACATTCCTGATCGTGACGCACAATCTGGACCTGGCAAAGCGCTGCGACCGGATCATCGAGGTTGTCGACGGGCGCGTCGTGGGACAGGCGCCGATGAGAGCCGCCTGACAGTGTTGCAGGCGTGGTTCAGCGATCAGTCGTCGGCAACTTTCACGATCAGCTTGCCGAAATTCTTGCCTTCGAGCAGCCCGATGAACGCCTCGGGTGCCCTGTCGAGGCCGTCGACAATGTCTTCCCGGTGCTTGATCCTGCCGTCCTTAACCCAGGCGCTCATCTGCGCGTAGAACTCGCCGAAACGCGGACCGTAGTCGTCGAAGATGATGAAACCCTGCATCTTGATGCGCTTGCGCAGGATCATGCCCATCAGCAGCCCGAGCCGATCTGGGCCCGGCGGCAGGCTTGTGGCGTTGTAGCCCGCAATCATGCCGCAGACGGGGACGCGGGCCCTGGCGTTGAGCAGGGGCATGACCGCATCGAACACGGCACCACCAACACTCTCGAAATAGACATCGATGCCCTTTGGACAAGCGGTGGCCAATTGTGCTGGAAGATCAGCGCTGCGGTGATCGATGCAGGCATCAAACCCAAGCTCATCGACCACGTAGCCGCATTTGTCGGCCCCACCCGCGATGCCAATCACGCGGCATCCCTTGAGCTTGGCAATCTGCCCGACAGCGGAGCCGACCGCACCACTGGCTGCCGCAACCACCACGGTTTCGCCGGATTGTGGCTGGCCGATGTCGAGCAGGCCCATATACGCCGTGAAACCCGGCATCCCGAGCACTCCGAGCGCCAGATGGGGCTCGGCCAAACCTGCATCGAGCCTGGTCAATCCCTTGCCGTCAGACAATTCGTATTGCTGCCAGCCGCCAAAACCGAGCACCAGATCGCCTTCGCTGAAGCCTGTGTTTTGCGAGGCCACCACGCGGGACACTGTGCCTCCGACCATGACCTCACCCAGTGCCACGGGCGCAGCATAGGACGGCGCATCGCTCATCCGCCCGCGCATGTAAGGGTCGAGCGAAAGATAGAGGGTCTGGGTGAGGACTTGTCCGGCAGTGGGCTGGACGATATCCCGCTCGTCCAGCCGAAAGTCGTCCGTTCTTGGTGCACCTTTGGGGCGGGTGTTCAGCAAAACCCTGCGGTTGACACCCGGTGTGGAAGGCATGGCAATCTCCTTGATGAAGTGCTGGAAACATTGGCGCGATCCAGATGATCTGCCCTTCCCAGCCTAACCGGTGACCGCGACCGGATGGCAGGGTCGGAAACTACACAGGCCATCGAACGCGCTGCATCACGCCCAGGAACTGCCCGCAAAAAGCACACGGGCTTCTTTCTGCCCATGCGTAGTTTCCGAACCTTCTCCACCAGACAGGCGGCAGCTAGTTTCGCCCGAGCTTGTCGAAGGTGCATCCATTGCCAGTGATTGCGCGGCCGAAGGCGCAGGCGCTGCTGCGCATGAGAACATCACGAATCTGGAGGACGTACGGTGGCTGATGCAACGAACATCCCGGCAGACAGGCCGGTATATGGCGGCAATCTTAAAGCGGCTTTCCCCGTCAAGCCAATCTGGCTGGTCGTCTTCGGCGTTTTGCTTGTTGGGCTGGGAGCTCTCGCCTTCGCCAGCATCGTGATGGCCACGATCGTCTCGGTTTACTTCGTTGCCATCGCCATGGTTGTGGCTGGCGCAGCAGAGATCACGCTTGCGCTTCAGTCGAGGTCACAAGCCAGGAAACTGACCTGGGTGTTGATTGGAACCCT
>JAYWHQ010000139.1:0-4950 GCA_043777655.1 Allobosea sp.
TGGCGTCCAGCACAAGGCGGCAGACCTCGCGCCCGGCATAGCGCAGAATCGCATAGGTGCCTGGCAGGCGCTCGAGTGGCGGCGCGGCCACAGGCGACACAGGCCTGGCAGGACTGGTGATATGGCCGGAGGCTGACCGCACGGGCGCAAAGCCCGGCACGGCGGCGGGCTGTGTCGCAGGAGGGGCCGCACCCGTGGCAGCCTTGATGGCCTGCACCTTTTCGGCGCTGGGGTAGCGACCGGTGACGCTGGCCAGCGTGAAACGCTCCTCGCCGCTGCCCGCTTCCATCGGGCCATTGCCCGCCCGCCTGAAGCGCATCAGTTCCTTGCGGTTTGTGTCGAGCAAGACGATTTCGCCGCCCTCGGCCAGCGCCCAGCTGGTGGCGCCCGTCAGACGTGGAAACGTTGCCTTGCAGGCCGTTGGCAGCCCCAGAACCAGGTCGGCCCGGGGCCCTTTCGGGTTGAGCTGCACGCGGCATTTGCGACCTGACGCGGCTTCAAGGTCCCAGCTGCCGGAGACCGCGCGCACATCGGCATGGTCCATGGCGCGCAGGCCTGTTGGCGCAGGGCTCTGCGCCACGGCGAGGGCCGTGCCACCCAGCAGGGCAAGCATCGGGAACAGCAGGCGCGAAGAGAGATGCATCATGTCCACAAAATGACGCGGCCCGTGCATTTTGCCAACTCCCCCGCTGCCGGCTCGAATGTGTCTGCCTCAGCCTGCCTTGTATGGCGTTTCCGGCACGGGCGAGAGCGGGCCGGTGCCTGCAAACCAGCCGGTCAGGTTGTCGACCACGCGCTGGCCCATCTGCTCGCGCGTCCAGATCGATCCGGAACCGACATGTGGCAGGAGCACGATGTGATCCATCGCCATCAGTTCAGCATTCACGCGCGGCTCATCCTCGAAGACATCGAGACCGGCCGAACGGATCGTGCGGGAGGCGAGTGCTTCCGCCAGCGCCTTCTCGTCGACCACGCTGCCGCGCCCGACATTGATGACGATGCCGTCGGGTCCGAGCGCCTTCAGCACTTCCGCGTTGATGATGTGGTGCGTCGAGGCGCCGCCGGGCGCAACCGAGACCAGCGTGTCGACATCCTTCGCCATCTCAACCAGCGAGGGATAATAGCGATAGGCGACATCGGGCTGGCGCGAGCGGCCATGATAGGCCAGCGGCACGTTGAAGGCCTCAAGCCGTGTGCCCACTGCCTTGCCGATGCGGCCAAGGCCGACAATGCCGATCTTGCGGGTGCGAAGCGAGGTGGTGAGCGGATAGTTGCTCTTCAGCCAATGGCCGGCGCGAAGATAACGGTCCGCCTGGGGCAGTTCGCGCACCGTCGCAAGCAGCAGGCCGAGGCACAGGTCGGCCACCTCTTCCGTCAGCACATCAGGAGTATTGGTGACCATGACCGAGCGCTTGCCGGCATAGGCTGCATCGATGCTGTCATAGCCCACGCCATGGCTGGAGATGATCTCGAGCTTCGGCAGCCTGTCGATCAATGCCGGGCCAACGCTGGGATGGCCGCCAAAGCCAGCCACCATGCCGCGCACCTTGCCACCGATCTGCGCCAGAAACGCATCGTGGTCGGATGCTTCCCACAGCTTGTGCAGGGTGAAAGCCTTCTCGATGCGGCTCATGACATAGGGCGTGGGCGCCCCGAGCAGGAGAAGGTCTGGCTTGGACTGCGTCGACATGTTCGGTCTCCGGTTGGTGTGGTTTAAGTCTGTCTTGTTCAATCTAAAACGATTGAAAGATCGTTGGCGACTGCTGGTTGGTCGAAATCAGCTGCGGTGGCACGAGATTCGGCGTGACGTTGACAAAATCAGACGATCAGACAATCAATTAAATCATACTATAACAGAATTTGTTGTCCGATTTTCTGGTTTGTTGCCCAAGGCCCTGCGCGCAAGCAGCATGGCCAGCGTGTCATTCAAGCTCTCGATCACCAGCGTGGCCATGCAGGCGGATGCCATGTCTCCATCCTGGCGCAGGATGGCATCATGGACGCGCTGGTGGTCGTTCAGCGCAGGCGTGAAGGAGGCCTTGTCCTTGACCGACTGCAGCACCATCGACCACTGGATGGTTGCCGTGACCACGCTGGCGAGGCAGCGGATCGAGTCATTATGGGTGGCTGTGAAGATCGCATCATGAAAGGCCAGATCGGAGCGGATCGCCGCTTCCTGATAGGGCGGGTTTTCGCTCATGCCTCTGAAGGCCTGAGACATTCTTTCCATGTCCGCATCCGTGCGACGCAAGGCAGCAAGTCGGGCAGCCGTCGGCTCGATGAATCGTCTTAACTCAAACAGATCACGAATGAATTTCTCATCCGGGTTGCTTTCGAAGTGCCACTGCAAAACATCGGGATCGAGCAGGTTCCAGCCTGCGCGCGGGGCTGCGCGCGTGCCACTTTTGGGCCTGGCCTCGACCAGCCCCTTGGCGGTCAGAACCTTGACCGCCTCACGATAAGCGCCTCGGGAGACATCGATCTGCCCCTTGAGACCGTTCTCGTCCGGCAACTGGCTGCCTGCCGGGATTTGTCCGCTGATGATCGCGACCGCGAGTACCTGGGCGACCTGACCAAACAGGCGATCCTGATTCAGCGTCGTCGGCCGCGCAAATTCCCGGATATGCATCGTGACCAAACCGCTACTCCCTCGAACGGGGACTCTTTCTGGCTTTGGCCGCCGAGGCAACCGTTTCCTGTGCAATAATCCGACTTGACAGGCGTATTATATCATCTGACTATATAAAAGTTGATGCATCAGCTGTCTGGACTCATGGCCGCAAATGCCGTGTTCTGGGCAAACCTGGCCGAAGCGCCGGGACTTACAAACCGGAACTTCCGCAGTATCGTCAGTGAACTGCGGCGCTGCTGGGAGGCAGCCAATCATGGCTTCAGTTACCATTCGAGACGCGAAGAAGGCCTATGGTGCGACGCAAGTCATCCATGGCGTGGACATTGATATTCACGATGGCGAGTTCGTCATTCTCGTCGGCCCGTCAGGCTGCGGAAAATCGACCCTGCTGCGCATGATCGCCGGGCTCGAGAATATCTCCGGTGGCACCATCGCCATTGGCGACCGCGTGGTGAACGATGTGCCGCCGAAAGAGCGCGACATCGCCATGGTGTTCCAGAACTATGCGCTCTATCCGCACATGACGGTGGCCGACAACATGGCCTTCTCGATGAAACTCCGGAAGGCACCGCAAGCCGAGATCAACGAGCGCGTCAGCAAGGCCGCCAAGATCCTGAGTCTCACGCCGCTGCTCGAGCGCTATCCGCGCCAGCTCTCCGGTGGCCAGCGCCAGCGTGTCGCCATGGGCCGCGCCATTGTGCGCGACCCGCAGGTGCTCCTGTTCGACGAGCCGCTCTCCAACCTCGATGCCAAGCTGCGCGTGCAGATGCGCAGCGAGATCAAGGAATTGCACCAGCGCCTCAAGACCACCACCGTCTATGTGACGCATGACCAGATCGAGGCCATGACCATGGCTGACAAGATCGTGGTGATGCATGATGGCATTGTCGAGCAGATCGGTGCGCCGCTTGATCTTTATGACCGCCCCGACAACCTGTTCGTGGCGGGCTTCATCGGCTCGCCCGCGATGAATTTCGTCAAGGGCAAGATCGGCGCCAAGGGCTTTGAAGCCGAAGGTGGCCAGATCTGGCCGCTTCGTGCCGGTGCGGCCAAGCATGCCGGCAAGGCCGCCGTTCTCGGGATCCGCCCCGAGCATATCCATCTTGATCCCAAGGGGCTCGACGCCGAAGTCGTCGTGATCGAGCCGACAGGTTCGGAAACGCAAGTGGTGACACGCATTGCCGGTCAGGACCTGCATTGCGTGTTTCGCGAGCGCATCACCGCAAAACCGGGCGAGACCATCAAGATCGCGCCTGACAATTCGCTCACCCATCTGTTCGATGCCGAGACCGGCAAGCGACTGGATGTGTGATTTCACCAGCTTGACCGGATGTCCCGGTTCAAGGCGGCCGTATCAAGAGCCGTCACAATCATCACGAGGGAGAACACGCACATGACACCATTCTCACGTCGATCCATGCTGAAAGGCGCCGGCGCCGTCGGTCTTGCCAGCGCTGCCAACCTCGGCAGTTTTACCCAGGCCTGGGCCCAAGCCTCCTCCTGGAAGCCGGAAGCTGGCGCCACGCTCCAGCTGCTGCGCTGGAAGCGCTTCATCCAGGTTGAAGAAGACGCATTCATGAAGCTGGTTGCGGCTTTCACCAAAGCCACCGGCGTCAAGGTCGATGTCATCAACGAGTCGCTTGATGACGTGCAGCCGAAAGCCTCGGTTGCCGCCAACACCAACCAGGGCCCGGACATGTTCTGGGGTCTTTACTCGCTGCCGCACCTGTTCCCCAACAAGTGCCTCGATGTCTCCGATGTCGCCACCTATCTCGGCGGCAAATATGGTGGCTGGGCCAAGACGGCCGAGACCTATGGCAAGTCCGGCGGCAAGTGGATCGCCCTGCCCGTCGCCTACAATGGCAACGTCATCAACTATCGCCAGTCCTCGATCGAGAAGGCCGGGTTCAAGGAGTTCCCGAAGGACACAGCTGGCTTCCTCGAGATGATGAAGGCGCTGAAGGCCAAGGGCACACCGGGCGGTTTCGCGCTCGGTCGCGCCTCGGGCGATGGCAATGCCTGGGTCCATTGGGCGCTCTGGGCGCACAAGGGCAATCTGGTCGATGCCAATGACAAGGTTGTCATCAACTCGCCCGAGACCGAAGCCGCGCTCAACTACGTCAAGGCGATCAATGACGCCTCGGTGCCGGGCACAGCCTCGTGGAATGACGCGTTCAACAACAAGGCGTTCCTGTCGGGCGAAGTGCATGTGACCAACAATGGCGTGTCGATCTATGCCGCTGCCAAGTCGCAGGCCGCGACCGACCCGAAGATGAAGGAAATCATGGACGACATGAACCACGCGCTGTGGCCTGTCG
>JAYWHQ010000140.1:0-4919 GCA_043777655.1 Allobosea sp.
TTATTCGGGCAGCGATTGGGCATTCTGCTGCTCCTCAAAAACCACGACAACGAATTGCCGTGCGGCTGCAAAAGCACCGAAATCTCGACAACATGCACCGAAACCAACCGGAGCTTGATGCCGGAAGATAACTCAATCTTCGCGCGCCCACGGGGAATCGAACCCCGGTTTTCGCCGTGAGAGGGCGACGTCCTAACCGCTAGACGATGGGCGCTGGCGATGGCCTTCATCTAGCAGGCGCCCTCGCGGGGTGCAACCGTTGCGCATCTGTGGCATGAGCGCGGGCATGACCGCCAAAAACAGACACGCGCCCGCGCAGGGTTCCGACACAGCCAGCCATGATCTGGCGCAAGTCACGCCGCATCATGGCCAGGTCCATGATGATTTTGACGCCGAGATTGACGAGGACGATCTGGATGATGGCGATCTGATCGAAGCCGAAGCGCCTTCAGAACCCGCCGACACCCTGCGCTTCATCACAGAGACCGACGCCGCATCCGAGCGGCTCGACAGGGTGCTGGCGCGTGCCTTCCCGGATTTTTCGCGGGCGCGGCTGCAACAGGTCATCAAGGGCGGCGGGCTGCTGGTCAATGGCGCGCCCGTGAGCGACGCCAGCCGCAGGGTCGGCGCGGGCGTGACATTGGCGCTGGATGTGCCGCCTGCCCTCCCCGCCGAACCGCAGGGCGAGCTCATCCCGCTCGATGTGGTCTATGAGGATGACCAGTTGATCGTCATCAACAAGGAGGCGGGGATCGTCGTGCATCCCGCAGGCGGGCACCATGATGGCACGCTGGTCAATGCGCTGATCGCCCATTGCGGGGCGAGCCTGTCCGGCATTGGCGGTGTCAAGCGGCCCGGCATCGTGCACCGGCTCGACAAGGACACGAGCGGCCTGCTGGTCGTCGCCAAGACCGACCGCGCCCACAAGGCGCTGGCGGCGCAATTCGCCGATCATGGCCGCACCGGCCCGCTGGAGCGCAGCTATCTCGCCATCATCTGGGGCGTGCCGCGCCTGAACGAGGCCACGATCAACGCGCCCATCGAGCGCTCCAACCGCAACCGCGAGAAGATGATGGTGGTGCATGAGGGGCGGGGCCGAGAGGCCATCACGCATTTCAACGTGCTGGAGCGCTATTCCGGCCCGGAGAACGAGCCCCTCGCCTCGCTCATTGCCTGCCAGCTGGAAACCGGTCGCACCCACCAGATCCGGGTGCATCTCAGCCATGCGGGCTATCCCCTTCTAGGCGATCCGCTTTACGGCACCGGCTTCATGACCAAGGCCTCAAAACTTGCCGAGAAGCCGCGCGCCGCCCTGCGGGCGCTGGGGCGGCAGGCGCTGCATGCGGCGATGCTGGGCTTTGCCCATCCCCTGACCCAGGAAACCATGATTTTCGAGCGTGACCCGCCGGAAGATTTTGCAAATCTGCAAGAAGCGCTCGCGAATCCGTGAGTGGCATTGGCCTCATTGCCCACTTTCCGCCACGCTTTCTCCGTTTATAATGCACATCATGCAGCGGGCCGGTCCGGGCGCTGTGGTCAGCCCGCCGATTGCCGGGGGTTGCGAGAAGGAGACGATCATGGCTGCTGCCAACATGCCGGTCCTGTCCGCCGAGGGTGGACTGTCCCGCTATCTCGATGAAATCCGCAAATTCCCGATGCTTCAGCCCAACGAGGAATACACCCTCGCCAAGCAGTGGCGCGAGCATGATGACCGCGACGCCGCCCACCGGCTGGTGACCTCGCACCTGCGGCTCGTGGCGAAAATCGCGATGGGCTATCGCGGCTATGGCCTGCCGATTGGCGAGGTCGTGTCCGAGGGCAATGTCGGCCTGATGCAGGCGGTGAAGCGTTTCGAGCCCGAGAAGGGCTTCCGCCTCGCCACTTATGCCATGTGGTGGATCAAGGCCTCGATCCAGGAATACATCCTGCGCTCCTGGTCGCTGGTAAAGATGGGCACGACCGCCAACCAGAAGAAGCTGTTCTTCAATCTGCGCAAGGCCAAGAGCAAGATCGATGCGCTTGGCGAGGGCGATCTGCGCCCCGATCAGGTGAAGATCATTGCCACGCGCCTGGGCGTGCACGAGCACGAGGTGGTCGAGATGAACCGCCGCCTCGGGGGCGATTCATCGCTCAACTCGCCGATGCGCGAGGATGGCGATGGCGAGTGGCAGGATTGGCTGGTCGATGGCCAGGCCAGCCAGGAAGCGGTCGTCGTCGAGCAGGAGGAAGCTGACAACCGGCTCGGCGCGTTGCGAGAGGCACTCAGCGTGCTCAACCCGCGCGAACGGCGCATCTTCGAGGCGCGCCGCCTCGTAGATCAGCCTGTGACGCTCGAAGAGCTGTCAGACGAATTCAGCGTCTCGCGCGAACGCGTGCGTCAGATCGAGGTGCGTGCCTTCGAAAAGGTGCAGGAAGCCGTCAAGAAGGCCCTGCTCCTGCGCGAGGCCCCGGCTGGCAAAATGATCCAGCCGCCGGCTGGCAAGCTGGTCGACGCACGCCCCAGCCGCTGAGGCCAGGCGAAAACGCTGGCGCATCAGCGCCAGCGGCCAACCGCGTCTTCGAGCGTCTGCGCGCCGGAAAGGCCTTTTTCAAAGGCCAGAATGCCGCGCTTGCCAGAGGCGAAACGCACCGGCACATCGACCCAGTTGCGCTTGAGAATGAGATCGAGGTTGCGCTCGATCTCGACCGGCACGCCTGAAAGCGCTGCGACGAAAAGATTATCACCCAGCGTGCTGGCAATCGCCGAGATTGGCGCGCCGCGCTCGTTCTCATCATTCTTGAACTGCGGCACGCCGGTTTCTTTCACCGCGCCATTGCCGTCATCGCTTGAACGCGAGAAGCGCAGGCCGATCAGATGCGAGGCCGGAAAAGCCGCATCCGTGTTGCGCCGGAGCGTGAAATCGAGCATCAGCCCGGCATCAGGCACCTCGACAGAGGCGCGCACGATGGTCTCGACGGGGCGGCCGACACCTGCGGCCTCGCTGTCCAGCCGCCAGAACACACGGCCATTCACGGCTTTGGGCTGCGAGTTCGCATCCGCACCTTCGACATAAAGCACAGCACGCTGGGCGACGGCGATCTCGTTGCGCGGTGCAGGGGGGGCGCCTGTTGAAGGCGTGCTGCGCGGCGTGAGGGGCGCCGACGGCGAGATGGCGCCTTCGCTTCCCACGCGCTCACTGTTCTTGGGGCCGTTCTCGACAGGCGGCGTGGCAGACCGCGCCACATCGGCGCTGTTGCGCGCCACCGTATCAGGCGGCGCAATCTTGTTCATGTAGATCGCTGCGCCAGCAATCGCGGCAACACCGAAAGCAACGCCGCCCGCAACGATCAAGCCGCGTATGCGGGCCGGATCGGCCACTTTCGGCGCTGAAACGGAAACACGCGGTCGCTCGGGCGCATCCGGTATCGACAGCGTCGGCGGCGGAACTGGCGACAAAGCGGCATCGTCCCGTTCCGGGCTTGCCTCCGAACGCGCAGACACGGCTGGCCGGACGCCAGCAGCGGGAGCAGAAACGGGATCAGGTCGCGGCACGAGCGGGGCAGGTGGCGCAGACACCACCTCAGGCTCTGTCTCTGCCGGAGGCAGCACAACGCTGGTCTGGCCCGGCGGTTCAGGCGTGACCAGGCCATTGTCAGGCGTGACAATTTCAGGCTCGACCACTTCGGGTTCGGGATATTGGGCCTCAAGCCGGGCCGTGGCGTCATCCAGCGTCTTCTGCTCGCGCGCGATGTCGGCCTCTGACATGGGCGGATCTATGGAGCGCAGCTGCCGCAAAAGAGCCGCGCCCGCGCGTGCATAGATCGCGGCTCGCGCCTCGGGCGTGTTGTCCGAGAGCCCGGAAACCGCCCTTGCCAGAATGGGGTAGAAGTCAGCCATATTTCTGCAATGTCTGTCTTGTTACGGTCCGTCAACCCTCGAACGGATTTTGCACAAGGATCGTGTCGTCCCGTTCGGGGCTGGTTGACAGCACGGTGACAGGCGCACCGACCAGCTCTTCGATGCGCCGGACATATTTGATCGCCTCGGCAGGCAGATCGGCATAGGAGCGTGCGCCGGCGGAAGACCCGCTCCAACCCTGCATCGTCTCGTAGATCGGCTCGACCTGCGCCTGCGCATTCTGGCCGGCTGGCAGATGCTCGATCACCTCACCATTCAAGCGGTAACCAACGCAGATCTTGATCTCGGAAAACCCGTCCAGAATGTCGAGCTTGGTCAGGGCAATGCCGGTGATGCCGGAGGTCTTGACCGTCTGACGCACGAGGCAGGCATCGAACCAGCCACAACGGCGCTTGCGGCCCGTGACCACGCCGAACTCCTTGCCCTTCTGGCCAATCAGTTCGCCCGTCTCGTCGAACAGCTCTGTCGGGAATGGCCCCTCACCGACGCGCGTCGTGTAGGCCTTGGCAATGCCCAGAACGTAGCCGATGGCGCCGGGCCCGAGGCCTGAGCCGGTCGCCGCCTGCCCGGCCACAATGTTGGACGAGGTCACAAACGGATACGTGCCGTGGTCAACATCGAGCAGCGCGCCTTGTGCGCCCTCAAACAGGATGCGGCGGCCAGCACGGCGCTCGCCATCGAGCAGCGCCCAGACGGTGTCAGAATACTCAAGCACCTTCGGCGCAATGGCCAACAGCTGGCCCAGCAGCTCGCTGCCGTCGAACTCGGACATGCCAAGACCGCGCCGCAGCGCATTGTGGTGCGCCAGAAGCCGCTCGATCTTGGCGACAAGCGTGTCCTTGTCAGCCAGATCGACCACGCGAATGGCGCGACGGCCCACCTTGTCCTCATAGGCCGGGCCGATGCCGCGCTTGGTCGTGCCAATGCGCAGCGTGACGTTCGAGGTCTCGCGGATGTGGTCCAGATCGCGGTGCAGCGGCAGGATCAGCGTGGCATTGTCGGCAATGCGCAGATTGTCGCG
>JAYWHQ010000141.1:0-4884 GCA_043777655.1 Allobosea sp.
CCCGAGGGCTTCCCGGCCCGCAGCGCCATCAAGCTGATGACCTTTGATGCGGCACGCGGTCTTGCCGAGGAAACTTCCAGCCGCAAGCGGTTTGCCGACATCTTCGGCCAGTGACACTGGCCGTTACTCCCGAACGCCAAAGGCGACTGCCTTTCCTCCCGCGGCTTCAAGCGCCGTCGGGAGGACATGGCATTGTTCTGGCTGTCATCAGCATTGCGCTGCTGTTTGGGGCGTGGCCTTTCGGTCGCCTGATCCTTGCAGCGGTTGCGCCATCGGGAGCCTTCGCACCCGAATTGGCGCTGGCGGAGATCACCAGCCGCTCGGCCATGATGGCCACATGGCACACGCTGGAAACCGGGCTTGTCGCCGCGCTTGGCTCCATTCTGCTGGGTGGAACCGTCGCGATCCTTCTTGCCGTCACCGACATCAGAGCCAAGAAGCCGCTGGCGCTGATCTTCGTGTTCTCGATGATGGTGGCGCCGCAGGTGGCGGCTCTCGCCTTCCTGTCGCTGACCGGCCAATCCTCGCCTGTGCTTGGCGCGCTGGGCCTGTCGCCAGCGCCGGGCACGCCCAACCCGCTGGCCGGGCGCTTTGGCATCATGCTGGTGCTGGCACTGCACCATGCGCCGCTGGTCGCCATCACGCTATGGGCTGGCTTGCGCACCGTGCCACATCTGCTGATCGAGGCGGCGCAAGTCGAAGGTGCGAGTCCTGCTGTGATCGTGCGGCGCATTCTGCTGCCGGTGTTGCGCCCGCATCTGGTGGCGGCCTTTCTGGCAGCTTTCGTCGCGGGCATCAGCAATTTCGGCATTCCGGCGCTGCTGGGCATGCCTTCGAATTACCTCACCTTGCCGACGCTGATCTACCGACGGCTGTCGAGCTTCGGCCCTGCAGGGCTGTCTGATGCGGCGGCTCTTTCGATGCTGGTGGCGCTGATCGCAGGCGCGGGCGTCGCAGCTGGAATGTTCGCGCTGCGTGGCGCGCCGAGCAAGGTCGAAATTGACCGGCGCATGCTGCCCTTCTGGAAGCTTGGGCGGATACGCCCGGTGCTGGAAGTTGCGCTTTGGAGCCTGCTGGCGGTCAAAGTCGGCCTGCCGTTTCTGGCGCTGCTTGGCGAAGCACTGACGCCCGCTGTCGGTGTGGGATTGAGCTGGACAACCGTCACACTCGACAAGTTCACCGAGATCCTGTTCCGGCAGGATGTGACGTTGCGAGCCTTCCGCAATTCGTTCCTGTTTGCAGGCTCAGCTGCACTCATGCTCGCGGTCCTGTCGATCATTGTTGCCTTCGCGCTGGAGCGGCGCATGCCGAAGTTGCGGCGTCCCGTCGAGATCATGATCGAGATTCCCTATGCCTTGCCCGGCGTGGTGCTGGCGATTGCCTGCATCCTGCTGTTCCTCAAGCCCCTGCCGCTGATCGGCGTCAGCATTTACGCAACGCCGGCCATCATCCTGTTTGCGTATGCCGCGCGCTTTCTGCCGCTGGCGCTGAAGGCCCCGATGGCCGCGATGGCGCAGATCGAGGCGCACCATGAGGAGGCTGCCGCGCTTGACGGCGCCACGACATGGGACCTGATCCGCCTGATCGTGGCACCCATTCTTGCGCCTGCCGCTGCCGCCGGCGCGCTGCTGGTCTTTCTTGTCGCATTCAACGAGCTGACGGTGTCGGCCCTGCTCTGGTCTGCCGGGACGGAGACGCTGGGCGTCGTGCTGTTCAGCTTCAAGGAGGCGGGCCTGACGGGCGAGGCTGCCGCCATCGGCATCAGCGCCAGCATTGTGGTGCTGTGCGTGATGCTGCTGCTCAACCGGCTGGAGCGGCACCTGCCGGATGGTATCCTGCCCTGGCGGGTTTGATGCAGGCGGGTCTGGTTCAGACGGTTTGCACTTCTGCTCGGTGCGCCACCTCGCCCATCAGCAGGCCACGCGCCGCCTTGGTTTCCTTCACGATGAAATCGACAAAGGCGCGCACGCGGGCGACATCCTTCAGGTCGGCATGGACCACCAGCCAGAAGGAGCGCTGCAGCGACACCTGATCGGCGAGCACCGGTACCAGCCCCGGCGCCTCCTGCGCCATGAAGACCGGCAGCACACAGACGCCGGCACCAGCCACAGTCGCGCGCAGCTGCGCCACGAGGTTGGAGGATTGAAGCTGCGCCCGAAGTCCGCGCGCCACCTCGTCGAGATAGTCCAGTTCAGGCGTGAAAATCAGGTCGTCGATATAGCCCAGTACCGAATGGTTGAAGAGGTCCTCGGCTGCATTCAGCGCGGGCGCACTGTTCAGATAGCCGCGCGATGCATAGAGCCCGAGCCGGTAGTCGGCGAGCTTGCGAGCAACGATCTTGCCTTCTTTCGGTGGCGCCAGCGTGATGGCGACATCGGCCTCGCGCTTGGAGAGCGAAAGCAGGCGCGGCATGGCGACCAGCTGCACCTCCAGAGCGGGGTAAGCAGCCATCAGCTTCGGCAGGCGCGGCGCCAGGAACGAGGTGCCGAAGCCATCGGGAGCGCCAATCCTGACCGTGCCGGACAGCGCCATATCGGCCCCGCCGATCTCGCTCTGGATCGCGAGCGCGTCGGTTTCCATGCTCTCGGCCTTGGCCAGCAGGCGCTCGCCATGCGTGGTCAGGCCATAGCCTTGCGGCCTGCGCTCGAACAGCTTGGCCTTGAGCGATTCTTCCAGCGAGGTGATGCGGCGCGACACCGTGGCATGATCCGCTCCCAGTCTTCGGGCAGCCGCTGTCAGCCGTCCGGAACGCGCGACGGCAAGAAAGAAACGTAAATCATCCCAGTCAAAGCGCTCCAAGGCCCACACTCCAAGTATGCGTTTTTATGCACCGTCATCAGCCAAAATATCTGATGGCGGTGCATGAATGAGAGTGATACTCATGGTTTGTCAAGCAACCGTCATGCGCTGACCGCATGACTAGATCGAATTTCAAGTTTTGACAGCTGTTTTCAGGCAATCAGTATATCCGGCGGCCAGCGAGTGCCGCGCTTCGGGGCAACGGGAGACGACCATGCGCAACATCGGACATTTCATCGGCGGCAAGCACGTTGCCGGCACTTCGGGCCGCCACGCCGATGTTTTCCAACCGATGGATGGCAGTGTGATTGCCCGCGTGGCGCTGGCATCCAAGGCCGAGCTTCGCGCCGCTGTCGAAAATGCCATGGCAGCCCAACCTGCCTGGGCCGCGACCAACCCGCAGCGCCGCGCCCGCGTCATCATGAAGTTCATCGACCTTGTGGCGCAGAACAACGATGCGCTGGCCGAGTTATTGGCGCGCGAGCATGGCAAGACCATCCCCGATGCCAAGGGTGACATCCAGCGCGGCATCGAGGTGATGGAGGTTTGCCTGGGTGCCGCCCATATGCTCAAGGGTGAATACACCGATGGTGCCGGGCCCGGCATCGACATCTACTCCATGCGCCAGCCGCTGGGTGTGGTGGCGGGCATCACGCCATTCAACTTCCCGGCCATGATCCCGATGTGGAAGATGGGCCCGGCCTTGGCCTGCGGCAACGCCTTCATCCTCAAGCCGTCCGAACGCGACCCCGGCGTGCCGATGCGGCTGGCTGAACTGATGATGGAAGCGGGCCTGCCGGCCGGCGTGATGAACGTCGTCAATGGCGACAAGGAATCGGTCGATGCGATCATCGACGATCCCGACATCAAGGCCATCGGCTTTGTCGGCTCGACGCCGATTGGCGAGTACATCTACGGACGCGGTTGCGCCAACGGCAAGCGCGTGCAGGCCTTTGGCGGTGCCAAGAACCATATGATCATCATGCCGGATGCCGACATGGACCAGACGGTCGATGCGCTGATCGGCGCAGGCTATGGCGCCGCTGGCGAGCGCTGCATGGCGGTGTCAGTGGCTGTGCCCGTCGGCGAGGACACGGCCAACCGGTTGATGGCCAAGCTGGCACCACGTGTGGAGTCGCTGAAGGTTGGCCCTTCCACCGACGGCTCAGCCGATTTCGGCCCGCTGGTGACGCGCGCGCATCTGGAAAAGGTGAAGTCTTATGTCGATCTCGGCGTGCAGGAAGGCGCGGCGCTGGCGGTCGATGGGCGCGGCTTCAAGATGCAGGGCTATGAGAACGGCTTCTACATGGGCGGCTGCCTGTTCGACAACGTGACGCGCGACATGCGCATCTACAAGGAAGAGATTTTCGGCCCCGTGCTCTCTGTCGTGCGCGCCAAATCCTATGAAGAAGGCCTGGCGCTGGCCAATGACCATGAATACGGCAACGGCGTCTCGATCTACACGCGCGATGGTGATGCGGCGCGCGACTTCGCCTCGAAAGTGCAGGTCGGCATGGTCGGCATCAATGTGCCGATCCCTGTGCCGCTGGCCTATTACACCTTCGGCGGCTGGAAGCGCTCCGGCTTCGGCGATCTGAATCAGCACGGCCCGGATGCCTTCCGCTTCTACACCAAGACCAAGACCGTCACGGCCCGCTGGCCCAGCGGCGTGAAGGAAGGCGCGAGCTTTGTCATTCCGACGATGGGTTGAGGGTGCACAGGGAGAGTGATATCATAAATGATATCATGCAGGAGCGTGTCATGGGACAGTTTTCCGTTAGAAACATCGAAGATGACGTGGTTTCTGGCCTCAAGGTGAAGGCGCGGCTTGCCGGCGTTTCGTTTGAAACGCTGGTTCGGAACATTTTGCGTGCGGCAGCACCTCTTTCTGGTGACGAAAAAACGGCGCTTATCCACGAGTTCCAGCGCAAGCATGGACCAATAAAATCGGCGATGCCGCCGGAAGACATTGTCCGCGAGCAGCGCGACCTGCGATGATCGTGATCGATGCAAGCGCTGCCCTGCGCTGGTTCATCCCAGCGCTGCCAATGGCGGACGTTTATCCGTTGCCAAAAACGGATCGGC
>JAYWHQ010000142.1:0-4878 GCA_043777655.1 Allobosea sp.
CGAGCCAAGGGACGCCACCAGCTCGGGCGCTGGCGGGCTGCCTGCATGGATATGCCAGACCGGATTGCCCAGCCGGTTCTTCCAGTCCTGCCGCTCATAGCCGCCAAGGAACTGCATGTAGTCGTCGATGGCGCGCGGGATGACATCGAAATGCAGGCGCTTGGCCTCGCGCGGCTTGGTGTACATGAACAGGCCGAGGCTCTCGGGCGGGGCATAGCCCAGCCATTGCTCGATGGTGAGGCCATTGCCCTTGGACTTCGAAATCTTCTGGCCTTCCTCATCGAGGAACAGCTCGTAATTGAAGCCCTCCGGCGGGGTGCCGCCGATGGCCTTGGCAATGGCGGACGAGACTTTGACCGAGTCGATCAGGTCCTTGCCGGCCATCTCGTAGTCGATGCCGAGTGCCACCCAGCGCATGGCCCAATCCGGCTTCCATTGCAGCTTGCACTGCCCGCCTGTCACCGGCGTCTCGAAGCGCTCGCCGGCGTCGGGATCGCGCCAGGTGATGGTGCCCGCTGCCACATCGCGCCCCTCAAGCGGCACCTGCATGACGATGCGCGTCTTGGGGTGGATGGGCAGGAAAGGCGAATAGGAGGCCGCACGCTCGGCCCGCAAGGTCGGCAGCATGATCGCCATCACGGCGTCATAGCGCGCCAGAACCGTCAGCAAGGTCTGGTCGAATGCGCCCGCGCGATAAGCATCAGTCGAGGAGCGGAATTCGTAATCGAAGCCGAACTGGTCAAGAAAGGCGCAGAGCCGCGCATTGTTGTGGCGGCCAAAGCTGTCATGCGTGCCAAACGGGTCCGGCACCTCGGTCAGCGGCTTACCCAGATGCAGCGCCAGCATCTCGCGGTTCGGCACATTGTCCGGCACCTTGCGCAGGCCGTCCATGTCATCGGAGAAGGCGATCAGCCGGGTCGGGATCTTGTCATCGGTCAGCACGCGGAAGGCCTGGCGCACCATGGAGGTGCGCGCCACCTCGCCGAATGTGCCGATATGCGGCAGGCCGGACGGGCCGTAGCCTGTCTCGAACAGCGCTTCTGTCTTGCCGGATTTCGCCAGCCGCGCCACCAGCTTCCGGGCCTCCTCAAAAGGCCAGGCGGCAGAGGTGCGGGCGGCCTCGACGAGGGCGGGATCAAGATCGGGCATGAGGCAGACATCCAGGCAATGGCGGCGAGGATGCTTCCTAGCGGGTTATGGCGAATGAGGGCAAGGTTGCCCGTCCACGCTCAGCTTCAGACACAAGTGAACGAACGCCGCACGCCACAATGTCAGGCATGCGGCGTTTGGCAGGATCAGAGCCCGGTGGCGATCCGCAAAAGTGCCACACCAAGAATCGCAACAGCGATCATGTTGCTGCCATTGCCGACATAGCGCAGCGGATGCCCGGCATTGTCGATCTTGAGACCGAAAGGATGCGCAGCACGGCCGATGAGCAGCAGCAATCCTGCTGCATGCAGCCAGAGGCTGCCGGCACCCTGCAATTCAGCCAGCATCATCAGCACCAGAACGAACGGCACCCACTCGATGAAATTGCCATGGCGGCGAATCTTGAGCATCAGGTTCGCATCACCATTGTCGCCAATCGAGCAGTTCAGCCCTGAGCGCGTGGATGTCACGCCGATCCAGAGGGCAAACCAGATGGCGAGCAGCGGGAGAACGTAAAGCGTGGTGATCGTCAGTTTCACGAGGCAGCTCCAAAGGCATGGTGGCAGGATGTCAGGGGTCGCGCCGGACTGACTGCGACAAGTTCTACACGGAACAACATCCTGCTCAATACGGGCTTACCGGAAAATAGCGCAACCAGAGCCTGGCATAAGTCCCGTCATCCCAGAGCGTCTGGAGCGCAAAATCGAGCGCGCGGCGCAGCACGATATCCTCGTTGCGGACCAACAGGCCGACACCCTCGCCGAAATAAGCGCTCTCCAGATAGGGCCCGCCGGAGAAAGCCAGATCGGTGCCGTTGCGGCCGCCCAGGGTGAGCGCCAGCGCCAGCCCGTCGGCAAAGACCAGGTCGGCTTCGCCCGCGCGCAAGGCACGCAGGGCTGCCGCAAGATCGCTGACCTCACGGCGCTCGGCCAGCGGAAACGCAGATGCCAGAAAGGCGCCATGGGCACTGTCAGCCACAACGGCCACGCGCTTGCCCTTCAACTTTGCAGGCCCGATCTCGGCTGCGGCCTGCATCCTCAGCGAGACAAAGCGTGCAGGCTGGCGGTGATAGATCTGCCCGGCGGAAAACCGCTTGCGCAGTTCCGCCGTGATCGGGATGGCGGCCGCCAGAACGTCGCCACGTCCCTGACTGAGGGACTCGACCAATGTGTCGAAGCGCCGCGCCTGGATGGTGCAGGCCACCGCCAGACGCTCGCAGGCTGCGCGCGCCAGCTCGACCGAGAAGCCGGTGAGCCCGCCATCGGTGTCGGCAAAATGCAGCGGAGGATATTCGTCATCGGTGAGGAAACGGATGACGCGCAAGGTGCTGGTATCGGGCCGCTCCAGCCGGATGCGCGGATCCCAGAAGCCGGGAACCGAAACCGGATCAGCCGCACGCAACGAGCCTGAACTGCCAAGCGTCGCCAGCGCCAGTGCAAAGACGATGGCGCGTTGGGCTTTGAAACGGACGGGCAGACGCCAATGCATGGATCATCTCTGGCGCAAGGGAGCGTTGCAAATCAAGCCATCTGCAGGGGTCACGAGCTCAAGCTGATCGCGCGACGCCCACACGGCTGCATCAACAACCTCTTGATCTGCGACGCTTGCACCTGCATAGCGCTTTGGACAAGGCGTGGACGACGGGGTTGAAGGCGCACAGCGCGGCAAACCCCGCGCATCCCTCTTGATATAAAATGCGTGCGCTTCCATAGCGCTTGCAACGGACAGGTGGCCGAGTGGTTGAAGGCGCACGCCTGGAAAGTGTGTATAGGGGCAACTCTATCGCGGGTTCGAATCCCGCCCTGTCCGCCAACTTTTCCATCTCACGCCAGTTTGCTTCGCTCACGGCTCAGATGGGGCTGCCTTTTTTGGCTGATCGCACAGTCGCGCTCTTGGCTCCGAGTTCGGACTGATGTTCTCACTCTCCGTCATATCTCGCTCCGTGAAAACTCGCTGATTTCAAGCCCTGGAATTGACCGCGTCATTCGCTCTCGACAAAATTGCATACGAATGCAAAATTGTGAGGGGAGGACAAACTCATGACTTCACTGACCGATCTCAACCAGCGCCTGATCCGGCATGCGGACCTGCGGCCTTGCCTGAATGCCTTTATCGACACGCGCTCGCCCGGCTCTGAGGCGAAAGAGAATTTCACGCTTGTCGGACCCGGTGTCTCGGAGAACCCGAACCAGCATGTGCATATCCCCGAGGCCCATGGTTTCAACATCGGGGCGGCGCGCCAGCCTGGCGGCTGCCTCAACTCGCAGCACAGCCATGAGACGGCGGAAGTCTTCATCGTTCATTCCGGCCATTGGCGCTTCATGTGGGGGCCAAATGCCGATGATGGCTCGATCGAGCTGCACAAGGGCGACGTGATCTCGCTGCCGATCCACATGTTCCGTGGCTTCGAGAATCTGGGCTCGAAGGAGCATGCGGACTTTCTGTTTGCTGTGCTGGGTGGCGATGATCCGGGCAAGGTGACCTGGAGCCCGCGCGTGTTTGATCTGGCGAGCCGGTTTGGCCTGCAACTGCTGGAAGGCGGCAAGCTGATCGACACCGTGAAGGGCGAGACCGTTCCCCCTGGCGCGCGCCTGCAACAGCCGCCATCGGATGCCGACATGAAGCGGCTCGCTTCGCCGACTGCAGCCCAGATGGCGGCCGGCGTCGTGCGCTTTTCCGACCTCAAGGGCAACCCGGCCTCAGCCCTGGCCGGGCCAGGTGTCGAGGAATGTCCGATCATCGTTCCCAAGCCGACAAGCGATGGCTTTGCAGCCGGTCCGATCACCGGCTGGTGGCCACATGGCTTCAACCTGCGCTGCCTGAAGCTTGTGAGCGGCGCCGCCGTGCCTGCCCATGTGCGGCATGAGGAAGAGATCATCATGCTGCAATCGGGCACGCTGGAGATCACGACGCCGTCCGGTGTGGTGATGATGGGTGCAGGCGACACCTTCACGACGCCCAAGGGCCTTGCGCGCGCTTTCCGCGCCACCTCCTCGGACGGATGCGTGGCCTATGTGGTGCGTGGCGGCGAAGATATCGCGCCCGTGCAGTTTCTCGAGCCGAAGGCAGCCTGACCATGGCCATCAAGACCACCCATGTCGGCTCATTGCCGCGCACCGCCGTGGTCGCGGACCTGCTGTTCGGGCGCGAGAAGGGCCTGCCTTTTGATGACGCGGCCTATGATGCGATGATGGTGGAGGCGACTGCCGCCATCATCGCCCAGCAGAAGGCCGTCGGCATCTCGCTGCCATCAGACGGCGAAACCTCGAAGATTTCCTATGCCACCTACATCAAGGACCGGCTGACGGGTTTCGAGGGCGATTCTCCGCGCAAGCCTCCTCAGGATCTGGAGGATTTTCCGGGCTTTCTCGAAAAGCTTGCCAAGGCAGGCGGCACACCGAGTTATCGTCGCCCGCGCTGCATCGGGCCGATCAAGGTCAAGAACCTGGAACCGCTGCACAAGGACATTGCGGCGATGAAAGGCGGCATGGCGGCGTCCAGCTACACCGAAGGATTCATGAACTCGGCCAGCCCCGGCGTGATCGCGCTGTTCCAGCCGTCGGATTATCACGCCACGCTGGATGCCTACCTCTTCGACATTGCCGATGCGATGAGTGCCGAATACGAGGCTATCGTGGCGTCCGGCCTGATCCTGCAGATCGATGCGCCAGACCTGGGGCTTGGCCGCCACATGATGTACAAGGAACTCGACGAGGCGGGCTTCCTCAA
>JAYWHQ010000143.1:0-18026 GCA_043777655.1 Allobosea sp.
CTGCCGACGGGCCGCCTCGTCATCGGCACCAATGACAATGACATTCTGGCGCGCGCACTTGATACGGGCCGCTACACAATGAACGGCGTCAGCGCGACAACCTCGCCCTCGATGGACATTCAGATTTCGTCCAACTTCGAGCGGCTGCTGTTCGAGGCGCATGGGCGAGATGCCACGGCTGTGCGCGGCATGATGGCCTCGCTCACCCAGTCCGGCGAGTTCGGCATCGCGGCTCCGGCGCTGGCGAAAGTGCGCGGTGATTTTGATGCGGTCGCTGTCCAGCAGGCGCAGGTGGCCGACGAGATCCGCAATGTGCAGGCTGAGGCGGGCTATCTGCTGGACCCGCACACGGCAGTGGGCGTGGCTGCGGCCCGCAAGGGGCTGTTGGCTGATCCGGCCACGCCGATGGTGGTGCTGGGCACAGCCCATCCCGCCAAGTTCCCCGATGCTGTGCGTGCGGCCTCCGGCATCTCGCCAGCGCTGCCAGCCCATCTGGCTGACCTGATGGAGCGGCGCGAGGCCATGACCCGCCTGCCGAATGATCTGACCGTCATTGAAAGTTTCGTGCGCCAGAATGCACGCGCCGTACGCGGGGTGGCGGCATGAGCCCGGTGACACCGAAGATCAAGCCGGCGCCGGCCAAAACCGTGACGGCGAAGCCCGCACTGGGCAAGCCGCCGGCAGCTGATGAAAACGGCGTGCGCGTCACCACGCTCACTTCTGGTCTCCGCATCGTTTCGGAGACGATGAGCCATGCATCGACCGTGTCGCTCGGCATCTGGATCGGCGCAGGCTCCCGCGACGAGCAGAAGAAGGAGCATGGCATTGCGCATCTGCTCGAGCACATGGCCTTCAAGGGCACGCAGCGCCGTTCGGCGCGCCAGATCGCCGAGGAGATCGAGAATGTCGGTGGCGATCTCAACGCTGCCACCAGCGTGGAATACACCTGCTACACGGCCCGCGTGCTGGGAAGCGACCTGCCACTGGCGGTCGACATCCTGGCCGACATCCTGACTTCCCCTGCATTGGCGGAAGACGAGCTGGAGCGCGAGAAAGGCGTTATCCTGCAGGAGATTAACGCCGTCGAAGATACGCCGGACGACCTGGTCTATGACCTGTTTCTGGATGCAGCCTTTCCAGCACAGCCACTTGGCCGCCCGATCCTCGGCACGGCCAAGACGGTGCAGAGTTTCACGCCCAAGGCGATCCGCGCCTATCTGGACCGGCATTATCGGGCGGGCAACATGGTGCTGGCCGCAGCTGGCGCCGTCGATCACGATGCACTGGTTGCACTTGCCGAGACCCATCTGGGACAGCTGCCCTCGGGCGAGCGCGTCGCGCACGAGACGCCCGCGCAGTATCGCGGCGGTGAGGCGCGCCGGATGGATGACCATGAGCAGGTGCATCTGGTCTTCGGTTTTCCGGGCCAGTCCTTTGCCAAGGGCGCGCATTACCCGCTGCAGATGTTCGCCGCGATCCTTGGTGGCGGCCTGTCGTCACGCCTGTTTCAGGAGGTGCGCGAGCAGCGTGGTCTGGCCTATGCCATCGATGCCTTCCATTGGCCCTTCTCCGATTGCGGCATCTTTGGTGTCAGCGCGGGCACGGCCCCGCATGATGTGGCGGAGCTGACCAATGTCGTGCTCGATTGCCTGCGCCGGGCGGCCACCGATGTCACCGAGATCGAGTTGGCCCGTGCGCGCGCGCAGATGAAAGTCGGCCTGCTGGCTTCGCAGGAGGCGCCTGGCGGTCGCGTCGAGCAGATGGCGCGGCAGGTGCTGTTGTTTGGCCGGGTGCTGGGCCGCGATGAGATCGTGGCGCGGCTCGATGGCGTTGCTCTGGCCGATGTGCGCGCTGCTGGCCTGTCGCTTCTGGGCGAAGTGCCGACAATTGCCGCCATCGGGCCGATTGATCTGATGCCAACGCGCGCCCAGCTCGTCAACCGCCGCTCCAGGGCGCACTGAGGCTTCGCGATGGCGCTGTTCCGCTTCGCTGCTGAACTGCCCATCCGGCCTGTGCTGCGCACGGGCAACCTCACGCTACGCCCGCCGCACCCTGAGGATTTCGATCAGTGGCTTGCGCTGCGGCAGAGGAGCCGTGATTTCCTGACACCCTGGGAGCCGGAATGGAGCGACGCGGACCTGACGCGCGCGAGCTTTCGCCATCGCGCCAAACGGGCGCAGCGCGAGATCGCCAATGACGAGGCCTATCCGCTGTTCATCTTCGGTCAGGAAGGACAGGTTCTGATTGGCGGCATCACGCTGGGTCTTGTTCGCCGCGGTGTCGCCCAGGCCGCCACAATGGGCTACTGGCTCGGTGTCTCGCATGGCGGGCAGGGGCACATGGGCCGCGCGGTGCAATGCGTGCTGGATCACGCCTTTGGCGAGCTCGCCCTGCACCGTGTCGAGGCTGCCTGCCTGCCGGCCAATCTGCGCTCGGCGCGGTTGCTGGAGCGCGCCGGTTTCAAGAATGAAGGGCTGGCGCGGCGCTATCTCAAGATTGCCGGGCACTGGTCCGATCATCTGCTCTTCGCGATCCTGCGCGAGGATGCCCGGCCTGTGAACGAACTGGTCTGATGCGCCTGCTTCTCGGATCGGAGGAGGCCTTGCAGGCCGTGAATGCAGCCTTGCCCTTGCCACGAGCCACCGATACGACAGGTGATGTGATCGGCGCCATGCCGAAAATTTTGAGGCTGAGCCTGCCCTTGCGCCCGATTTTGCTCCTGCTGCGTTTTTGCATCGTCCTTGCTGCGGTGCTGGCTGGCGGACGGCTGGCCCTCGCGGTTGACGCCGTGCGTGTGCCCGTTGATGTGCCAGCGCTCGATCTGACGACCATTGTCGAGCGAAACCGCTCTGACGGCGATGTCATCCAGATTTCGACCGCGCCAGGAGCTGACGGGATTGTGCGCCGCATTGCCGTGCGGGCGCGCGAATCGGGCGCGCGGCCCGACTGGATCGTGTTTGCGCTCACCAATGATTCCGAAGAGCAGATCGACCGGCTGCTGGTGGCACCGTTCCACAGGCTGATCGGCTCCGGCGTCATCTGGCCGGATCTGGGCGAAAGCCGCATCGCCGCCGTCACCGCCAGCCAGGGCCTGCGTCCCGAGCGGGAAGACAGCCCGGATGCGGACATTTTCCTCATCACGCTTGATCCAGGTTCAACGGTCACTTTCGTGGCCGAACTGCGCTCGCAGAACCTGCCGCAGCTCTATCTCTGGGAGCCCGATGCCTATCGCCAGAAGACCAACGGTCTGACCCTCTACAAGGGCATCATCATTGGAATTGCTGGGTTGCTGGCGCTGTTCCTCACCATTGTTTTCGTGGTGAAGGGCGCGGTGATCTTTCCGGCGGCTGCGGCGCTGGCCTGGGCTGTGCTGGCCTATGCCGGGCTCGATTTCGGTTTCTTCCAGCGCATTTTTCCGCTGGCACCGGCTGCCGAGCGCATCTATCGCGCCGGTGCCGAGGTGGTGCTTGCAGGCACATTGCTGGTGTTCCTGTTCGCCTATCTCAACCTTGCGCGCTGGCATGTGCGTTACAGCCACGTCACGCTGGTCTGGATGCTGGGTCTCGCCGGCCTGATCGGACTTGCCATTTTTGATGCGCCCATGGCGTCCGGCGTTGCGCGGATTTCGATTGCAGCTGTGGCGGCTGTCGGCTTCATCCTGATCCTGCATCTGGCCAGTCACGGCTATGAGCGCGCGGTGATGCTGATCCCGACCTGGTTTCTGCTGGCTGTCTGGGTCACTGCCGGCAGCTTCACCGTCACCGGTCAGCTGACGCGTGATCTTGTGCCAGCCGCGCTGGTGGGCGGGCTGGTGCTGATCGTGCTGCTGATCGGCTTTACCGTGATCCAGCATGCCTTTGCCGGTGGTGCGATGGCGCAGGGGCTAGTGTCCGACACCGAGCGCAAGGCGCTGGCTCTTTCTGGTTCTGGCGATCTTATCTTCGACTGGGATGTTGGTGGCGACCGCATCTTCGTGTCGCAGGAGGTCGAGGCCGTGCTCGGTCTGCCGCGCGGACAGCTGGAAGGTCCGGCCTCGCGCTGGCTTGATGTGATGCATGTCGCCGACCGCGACCGTTATCGCGTGGCGCTTGACTCGGTGCTCGAACAGCGGCGCGGCAAGGTGCTGCTGGACTTCCGCCTGCGCTCTGCTGCGGGGGCCTATTACTGGTTCAGTCTGAAGGCGCGCCCGGTCATCGGCTCCGATGGTGAGGTGATCCGCGTCATCGGAACGCTGGCCGATGTCACCGACACGCGCACCGCGCAGGACCGCATGCTGCATGACGCCGTGCACGACAATCTGACGGGCCTGCCCAACCGCCAGCTTTTCCAAGACAGGCTTGGTGCCGTGCTTGGCTTTGCCAAGGGCGATGACGGCATTCGCCCGACGGTGATGACCATCGACATCGACCGGTTCAAGCAGGTGAATGAGTCTGTCGGCTTCTCGGTGGGCGATTCCATCCTCCTGACGATTTCGCGGCGTCTGGCCCGGCTGCTGCGCCCGCAGGACACGCTGGCGCGTCTGGGCGCTGACACATTCGCGCTGGTTCTGGTCTCCGAACGCGAGCCCGAACGCGTGGTGGCGCTGGCCGAGCAGGTGCGCCGGGCCATTGCGACGCCGCTGACCTATTCCGAGCGCGAGATTTTTCTCACAGCCTCGATTGGCGTGGCGCTGTTTGACGGGGCGGCCAATTCGCGCCGCGAAGATGCGATCCGCAATGCCGAGCTCGCCATGGCCCATGCCAAGCGCCAGGGCGGCGACCGGGTCGAGGTGTTCCGCCCCGCCATGCGCACGGACCGCAATGACCGGCTGGCGCTGGAAAGCGACCTGCGCCGCGCGCTTGAGCGCAACGAGATCAAGGTGCTTTACCAGCCCATCGTCCGGTTGGAAGATCGCACCATTGCCGGGTTCGAGGCGCTGATGCGCTGGGATCATCCGCGCGAGGGGCGGCTTCTGCCACAGGACTTCATCAGCATTGCCGAAGAAACCGGGCTTATCGTCGATCTGGGTGTGTTTGTCATGGACCGCACGGCACGCGAGCTTGCCGCCTGGCAGGCCGCGCTGGAAGTGCAGCCGCCGATCTTTGCCAGCGTCAATGTGTCGAGCCGCCAGCTGCTGCGCCATGACCTGTTGCACGATGTGAAGACGGTGCTTGGCCGCTCGCGTGTCTTGCCGGGCACGTTGAAGCTTGAGATCACCGAGAGCCTGGTGATGGAGAATCCGGAATATGCCGCGCAGATGCTGACTCGTATTCGCGAGTTGGGTGCAGGGCTCTCACTCGATGATTTCGGCACCGGATATTCCTCGCTGTCCTATCTGCAGCGCTTTCCATTCGATACGATCAAGGTCGATCAGAGTTTCGTGCGCCAGCTCGGGCAGGGCAAGCAGCCGCTGATCCTGCGCTCCATCGTGGCGCTGGCCAGCGACCTGCAAATGGACGTCGTGGCGGAGGGGGCCGAGTCAGAATCTGACGCCATCGAGCTTTACCAGATGGGCTGCCAGTATGCGCAGGGCTTTGCCTTTGGTCGCCCGATGACGGCGGCAGAGGCGCGCAAGCTTGTCGGTGCTGCGGTGACGACCGAAGCTGCGTGAGCATCCCGGCTCAGGCGTGGCCGGCGGCCGTCGATAAAAAGCCCGGATCAATCCCGATCTTGCGCAGGGCGCGCTCGTACTTGGCCTCCAGCGCCGATCCAAACAGCAGATCCGGATCGGACGGGCAATGCAGCCAGCCGTTGGACTGGATCTCGGCTTCCAGCTGCCCTGCGGCCCACCCGGCATAACCCAGCGCCAGAATGGCATTCTCCGGCCCGCTGCCAATGGCAATGGCGCGCAGGATGTCGAGCGTCGCCGTCAGGCAGATTCCGTCCTCAATGGGCAGCGTTGATTGCTCGAGGAAGAAGTCCGGCGTGTGCAGCACGAAGCCGCGACCGGTCTCCACCGGGCCACCCTTAAGCACCTTCATTTCCCCAGCCTGTTTCGGCAACTGGATGATGTCGCCCTCGGGGATGATATCAAGCTGCACCAGCAGATCGGGGAAGCTCAGATCGCGGGCACGCTTGTTGATGATGATGCCCATCGCGCCTTCTTCGGAATGGGCGCAGAGATAGACCACCGTGCGGGCAAAGCGCTGGTCATCCATTGACGGCATCGCCACGAGGCATTGCCCGTCAAGGTAACTTCTGCCGCTGATGCGGCGGTTTGCGCCAATCTTCATCCAGCCATGCTAGGACGGGAAATCGAAGAAGGGAACAGGCTGTTTTGCCGCGCGCGCAAGCCATGGGGATTCACAACTGAATCCGGCTTCACGGGCCCGTCAGCAGACGTGAGGCAATCGTGCCTCGTCTTTGCGCTTCGCAATTGCTAGATTATGTGTATGATGATGCGCTTCCCCGCTTTCCTGTCCGGCGTTCTTGCCGTTGCCCTTCTGGCTTGCGTCCGGGTCGCTGTTGCCGATGCGCCAGCGGGTGCTTCCGGGTGGGGCAATGGCAGCCATTCCGGCATCCGTCTCCTGTCAGGCGGAGGGGCACGGGGCCAGGTCCAGTTGGCCGGCATCGAGATGCGGCTCAATCCCGGCTACAAGACCTATTGGCGCACGCCGGGCGATTCTGGCGTTCCTCCGGTGTTCGACTGGTCGCGCTCGCAGAACCTCGGCAGCGTCACCGTGCTCTGGCCGATGCCCGAGCGCTTTTCTGATGGGGCGGGATCATCGATCGGATATCGCGGGGAGGTCGTGTTTCCGGTGCATGTCATGGCGGCCGATCCGAAGAAGCCGGTGATTCTGGCGCTGAAACTGGATTATGCCGTTTGTGACAAGATTTGCATCCCGGCCCGTGGCGAGGCCGAGCTGAGGCTTGACCCGCCAGTCACGGCACAAACTCAACGGCTGGCTGCCTTTGAGGCGCGTGTGCCGCTCAATGCCTCGCTTGGCGAGGCGGCTGATCGTCTTGCGGTTGCTGGCATCAAGACGGCTCTTGTCGAAAAAGAGCAGGTCTTGCGCTTCAACGTGGCGGTCCCTGCTGGTGGCTTTGTCACGGATGCTTTTGTTGAAGGGCCTGATTTGTGGATGTTCGGCGCCGCCCGCATGTCATTGGCTGGCCCGCAGATGATGGCCATCGAAATCCCCATCACGGACAGCCCGAAGAACCATCAGGGCGCAACACCTCTGATCGTGACGGTCGCGGGCAGCCCGCGCGCTGTCGAGATAAGGATCGATCTCGACATCCCGGCCATCACGCCTTAACTGCTGTCAGGCGTCGCTGCATCGCAGGCGGCCATTCCCCATTTCAGCGGAGAGACCAGGCATATGACAATCAAGATTGGCGACCATCTCCCCCAGTCGACGTTCCGGGTCATGACGGACGAGGGCCCGCAGGCAAAAACCACCGAGGACCTGTTCAAGGGGCGCAAGGTCGTGCTTTTTGCCGTTCCCGGCGCGTTCACGCCGACATGCCACAAGAATCACCTGCCGGGCTTCCTTGCGCACGCGGACGAGATCAAGGCCAAGGGCGTTGATGCCATCGCCGTCACAGCAACCAATGATGTCTTCGTCATGAATGCCTGGGCCAAGGACACCGGCGCGGCGGGCACAATCGAGTTCCTGTCGGATGGAAATGCCGATTTCGCCAAGGCGATTGGCCTGTCGCTCGATGGTACGGGCTTTGGTCTCGGCACGCGCACCCAGCGCTATTCGATGATTGTCGACAATGGCGTCGTGACGTCGCTGGCTGTCGAGGATGCGCCGGGCAAGGCCGATGTTTCCGGCGCCGAGGCGTTGCTCAAGCTGCTCTGACCCGGCCCCGCGTCGGCTTTTTTTGAAGGCCACGCCGAAGGGCGTGGCCATTTCATTTTTGCATGTCTTCCTTCATTTTAGACAGGCCCTTTTCATTTGATACAGTCATGGAAACCATGACGAGAAGTGGGATGACGTGCGCAAAACCGCGTGTCACGTTTTGTCCCAACAAGGAGAGCGCCCATGTCCGACATTATCATCCGTCCGCTGACAAGCGATGACATGGAGGCCTGGGAGCCGCTGTGGCAGGGCTATCTGACCTTCTACAAGGCGTCACTTCCGGCCTTCGTGACACGTCTGACCTTCAGCCGCCTGACAGGTGGCAAGGAGCCGATGGGCGGCTTTGTCGCCGAGCGGGATGGCCAATTGATCGGCATCGTCCATTGGGTGATGCACCGCACCTGCTGGTCGGCCAAGGACATCTGCTATCTGCAGGACCTGTTCGTGGACCCTGCCATCAGGGGTGGCGGTGTGGGCCGCAAGCTGATCGATGCGGTCTATCAGATGGCCAGCGAGAAAGACTGCTTCCGTGTCTACTGGCAGACCCATGAGAGCAACACGCAGGCGATGGAGCTTTACAACAAGGTGGCGCAGCACTCGGGCTTTGTCGTCTACCGCCAGCCGATCCCGGCGCCAGAGACCTGATATGCTGCTCAGCCGCCCGGCTTGAACGGCGCCATGCCGGCGCGGGCCAGCTCATCGGCGCGCTCGTTCATCGGGTTGCCGGCGTGGCCTTTCACCCAGTGCCACTCGACCTTGTGTTGGGCCAGCGCCGCGTCCAGGCGCTTCCAGAGGTCTTCGTTCTTCACCGGCTTGCGGTCGGCTGTCTTCCAGCCATTGCGTTTCCAGCCGTGGATCCAGCTGGTGATGCCGCCCTTAACATACTGGCTGTCGGTGTTGAGCTTGATGGCGCAGGGCCGCGTCAGTGCTTCCAGCGCGGCAATGGCCGCCATGAGCTCCATGCGGTTGTTGGTGGTCAGTTCCTCGCCTCCGCTCAGGTCCTTTTCCTTGCCATTGTAGACGAGGATTGCTCCCCAGCCGCCTGGGCCGGGATTGCCCGAACACGCGCCATCGGTCCAGATTTCGACCGCGTCGCTCATCGCTGCCCCGGCAGATTCTGTTGGCACGAACGGGGCAAGCCCCGCGCGTGCCCAGGGGCGGGATGGCCCGAACACGCACCATCGGTCCAGATCTCGACGGGATTGCTCACCGCACCAGCCCGTATTGCATGACGCTGGTGATCTTGCTGTGGAAGCTCAGGCGGCGGTCATAGGGAATCGGGTCGAGCGGTTTCACGAGTGCGCCTGGCGGAACATCCAGCCAGTCGAGCGTGCGGGTCAACAGGAAGCGCAAAGCAGCGCCCCGCGCCAATTGCGGCAGCGCGGCCACTTCGCTGTCTTCGAGGCGGCGCTGGCTTTCATAGCCCGACAGCAGGGCCTGGCCCTTGGTGAGATTGAACGAGGCATCGGTCTCAAAGCACCAGGCATTGAGGCAGATCGCCAGGTCATAGGCAAAGGCATCATTGGCCGCGAAATAGAAATCGATCAGCCCGGAGCAGCGCCCGCTGACGAAGAACACGTTGTCAGGAAACAGATCGGCATGGATGACGCCCGATGGCAGGCCTTGCGGCCAGCTCGCCTCATGCAGCGCGAGCTCGGCCGCAATCCGGTCCGCAAGCCCCATCGAGATGCTGTTGGCGCGCGCGCCTGAAGCTTCCGCCAGAGGGCGCCAGCCTGAAACCGATAGCGGGTTGGCCCGTTGCATGGCAAAGCCCTGACCAGCCTTGTGCAGGTTCGCCAGCGCCGCGCCCAGCTCGGCACAATGGGGCGCCTGCGGGCGCTTCAGCGAGACGCCATCGAGAAAGGTCACCAAAGCCGCCGGTCGGCCGGACAACTCGCCCAGCGTCTCGCCCTGCCGGTCACGCACAGGCGAGGGGCAAGCGAGGCCGTGGGCGGCCAGATGGTCCATCAGGTTGATGAAGAAAGGCAGGTCTTCGCGCGGCGCACGCGCCTCATACAGCGTCAGGATGAAGCGATCACGCGTTGTCTGCAGGAAGAAATTCGAGTTGGAGACGCCTTCGGCAATGCCCTTGAACGAGGTGATCTCGCCAATGTCATAGCGCGCCACAAAGGCGGCGAGATCATCATCGGAAACCTCTGTGTAAACTGCCACCGGGCGCTACTCCGCCGCTGCCGCTTCATCACGCAAGGCGCGGGGCAGCGGGAAGAAGACGCTCTCGTCGGCGGTCGAGACCGTTTCCACCGTCACCTCGAAATGCTGCGCGAAAGCATCGATGATCTCTTCCACCAGCACCTCGGGTGCCGATGCACCCGCTGTCAGGCCAAGCCGCGCGATGCCGGAGAACACTCCCCAGTCAATGTCGCTGGCCCGCAAGACCAGTGCCGATCTGGCGCAGCCCGCGCGTTCGGCCACCTCGCGCAGGCGTTGCGAGTTCGAAGAGTTGGGCGAGCCCACCACGATCATCGCATCAACCATCGGCGCGACACGTTTCACCGCCTCCTGACGATTCGTCGTGGCATAGCAGATGTCTTCCTTGTGGGGGCCTTGAATGGCGGGAAAACGCTGCTGCAGCGCCTCGACAATGCTGCGTGTGTCATCAACCGACAGCGTGGTCTGGGTTGCGTAGGCCAGCGGCATGGCAGCAGGCAGAACCAGCGACTCGACGTCGCCCACGGTCTCGACCAGTGTCATCGCCGCATCCGGCAGTTGGCCCATCGTGCCCACGACCTCAGGATGTCCCGCATGGCCGACCAGAATGACGTGGCGGCCGCGCCGATGGTGGAGCTCGGCCTCGCGGTGGACCTTGGTCACCAGCGGGCAGGTGGCATCGATGGCAAAAAGCTGCCGACCTTGCGCCTCGGCTGGAACTGATTTGGGCACGCCATGTGCCGAGAAAATCACTGGCCGCGAGGCATCCGGCACTTCCGCCAGTTCCTTGACGAAGATGGCGCCCTTCTTCTTGAGCCCTTCGACCACGTATTTGTTGTGCACGATCTCGTGGCGCACGAAGACCGGCGCACCATGCTTCTCAAGTGCCTTCTCGACAGCATCGATGGCCCGCACGACGCCCGCGCAGAAGCCGCGCGGTGCGCAAAGCAGAACGGTGAGGGGCGGTTTCGTTGCCATGCTGTGTCGGGCGTCCGGGAAACAATGCAAAACGCGTTGATCCTTGCCCTTCTGTGCGGCAGGGCCGGGCCTGTCAAGGAATGCGCGGCGGCAAGCACATGGTTGCCAACGTGCCCGCCGGAAGGGCTCGCAACTTGTCGCCGCAATCACTATTACAGGGCGCAATAGGACGCAGGCCATCTTGTCTCGTCTCGCAACGTGACAGGGCGACCCATGGCCGATGCTTCCCATGCCAGTTATCTGCCAACAATTCTGACGTTTTGCGCCGGCGCGGTCATTGCCGTTCCGCTGTTCCGGCGCTTCGGGCTCTCGGCCGTGCTGGGCTATCTCGCAGCGGGTCTGGTCATCGGGCCATCGCTGCTGGGCGTCGTGCAGGATGCCGCGACCATTCGAGGCGTCGCCGAAATCGGCGTGGTGATGCTGCTGTTCGTCGTGGGGCTGGAGCTTCAGCCTTCGCGGCTTGTCGCCATGCGCAAGGACATCTTTGGCGCCGGCACCACACAGATGGGCCTCACGGCTGTGATCGTTGGCCTGTCCGCCTGGATGCTGGGGCTGTCGCCTGCCGGTGCTTTGGCAGTGGGGCTTGCGATGGCCCTGTCGGCGACAGCCATTGCACTTCAGATACTGGAAGAGCGCGGCGATGGCAGCGAGCCCTATGGGCGGCGCACCTTCTCGATCTTGCTGTTTCAGGACATGGCGATTGCGCCCGTGCTGGCGCTGCTGCCGCTTCTGGCCAGCGCAGGCGCGGCAAGAGGCGGCTGGCTCGGAACCGCGACAGCCATTGGCGTTGCGGTTGGCGCGATCGCTGTGCTCGTGCTGGCCGGCCGCTATGCGCTGAACCCGCTGTTTCGCCTGCTGGCCAAGGCGGGTGCGCGCGAGGTCATGACCGCTGCAGCGCTTCTGGTGGTGCTGGGTTCCGCGGTGCTGATGGAGCATGCCGGGTTGTCCATGGCCATGGGAGCTTTCATCGCAGGCGTGCTGCTGGCGGAGTCGAATTTCCGCCATGAGCTGGAGGCCGATATCGAGCCTTTCCGTGGCGTGTTGCTGGGCCTGTTCTTCATGGCGGTCGGCATGTCGCTGGATCTCACGCTGGTGGCACAGAACTGGCTGCTGCTGCTTGTTGCCGCGCCCGTATTGGTGGCCATCAAGATCGGCATCGCCGCTGCCATCCTGCGCGCCTCCTGCTCCTCGATGACGGAAGCGTTGCGGGCTGGTGCGCTGCTCTCTCCTGCGGGCGAGTTCGCGTTCGTGCTTCTGCCGCTGGCGGCCAGTCTTGGCCTGCTCAATCCGCAGCAGGCCGCGCTTGCAACAGCGCTGGCCGCGCTCACCATGCTGCTGGGGCCCATTGCCGCCAAGCTGATTGATGGCTGGCTGCTGGCGCGTGTCCAGCCCGGCGAGACGATGGAAGAGGATTTCAATGGGGCGGGCGGCTCTGTCGTCGTGATCGGCTTTGGCCGCTTCGGGCAGGTGGTGACACAGACGCTGTTGACCCAGAAGTTCGACGTGACCGTGATCGACAAGGATGTCGAGCGCATCCGTTCGGCGGCGCGCTTCGGCTTCAAGATCTATTATGGCGACGGAACGCGGCTGGATGTGCTGCGGGCAGCGGGCGCTGCCAAGGCGCGGGTGATCTGTGTCTGTGTCGATGACAAGGATGCAGCCCTTCGCATTGCCGAAATCGTCAAGTCCGAAATTCCCACGGCCCGTTTGCATGTGCGGGTGTTTGACCGCGTGCATGCGATCGAGCTGATGAACCTCGAGGTCGATTACCTGATGCGCGAGACGTTCGAGTCCGCGCTTTCGTTTGGCCAGGCAACGCTTGAGGCGCTGGGTCTCACCTATGATGACGCCGTGCTGGTGACAGATGATGTGCGCCGCCGCGATGTGCAGCGGCTGGAGGCGCAGCGGCGCGACGGCATATTGGCGCGCCCCGACCTGATGGCCGGGACCCCTGGATCAGCCGTCAAGCCGATGGTGACACCGGAGCCACTGACCCAGCCCAAGGCCAGGCCGAAACCGCTGAGCCAGGAAACCCGCGAGGCCCTGGAAGACAGGACCCAACCGGCCAGCCGGCCATGAGTGCGCCAGCATCAAGGCCTGTCCTGCCCGGCGGCCAGAGCCCCGTCTTCGTCACCGGCTCGACGCTGCGCCATGTCGCGGTCATGACCGGCACGGCCTCGGTCGGTCTGATGGCGATCTTTGTCGTGGATTTCCTGTCGCTGCTCTACGTGTCGCGGCTGGGACGACCTGAAGCGACGGCGGGCGTCGGCTTTGCCACGATCATCCTGTTCTTCGCCGTCTCCATCAATATCGGCCTGATGATCGCGGCCAGTGCGCTCTGCGCGCGCTCCATCGGCGCAGGCGACCGGGAAGGCGCAAGGCGTGTCGCGGGCTCGACCCTTGCCATCTCGGCACTGGCAGGCCTCCTCATCTCACTCGTCGCGCTGCCTTTCCTGCCCTGGGTGCTGCGTCTGCTGGGGGCTGGTGGCGAAGCTTACAGTGTCGCGCTGTCCTTCCTCTGGATCGCGCTTCCGTCCAATTTTCTGATGGCGATTGGCATGGTCTATTCGGGTGTGCTGCGGGCGGTGGGGGATGCCAGGCGCGCGATGTATGTCACGCTGGCGGGCGGCATCATCACGGCGGGTCTTGATCCGCTGCTGATCTTCTGGTTGGGGCTTGGCCCCGATGGTGCGGCCTGGGCCACGGTGATTTCGCGCCTCTGTTTTGCGCTGGTCGGCTTCCACGGCGCCGTACGTGTCCACCAGATGGTTGCCATGCCGACGCTCATCCGCATTCGCGAGGATTTGAACAAGGTCTCTGCCATTGCCGGGCCTGCCATCATGACCAACCTTGCCACGCCAGTGGCCAACGCCTTCTTTGTGTCGGTCATTGCCCGCTTTGGCGACAAGGCGGTTGCTGCCACCGCGATCATCGACCGCGTGGTGCCTGTCGCATTTGGCATCCTGTTTGCGCTTTCAGGCGCAGTCGGGCCAATCCTTGGCCAGAACTGGGGTGCAGGCCGGTTCGACCGGATGCGGCGTGCGCTGACAGATTCTGCCATCTTTGCCGCTCTGTGCGTGTTCTCGGCCTGGGCGGTGCTTGTGCTGTTCCGCAACGAGATCGTGCAGGCGTTCAGCGCGACGGGCCTCACGGCAGAACTGGTGGTGTTCTTCTGCCTGATTTCCGGGCCGATGTGGCTGTTTGCCGGGCTGCTGTTCGTGGCCAATGCGGCTTTCAACAATCTCGGCTTTCCGCTGTGGTCGACGCTGTTCAGCTGGGGCCGGGCGACGCTGGGCACGGTTCCCATGGCGGCGATCGGTGCCTGGATCGCGGGCCCGAAAGGGGCGCTGGTAGGGGCCGCACTCGGGTCCGTGATCTTCGGGATTGCCGCACTGGTCTTTGCCTATCGCGCCATCGCGCGGCTGGAACGTGCGGCAGTTGCCGCCGCATCACCTGATGCGTATCGTACCGTCCAAGCTGCTGCTGGCACGGTCGTGCAGCCAGATTCAAACAAGACCAACGCGCCTTAGGGGAACAACGTCCATGATGAACCTGTTCGAGATGATGATGGCCGCCCAGGGTGGCAATGCCGTTGGCAACATGGGCAAGCAGTTCGGCCTGAATGCCGGCCAGACACAGAATGCGCTCGAGGCGCTGCTGCCGGCCCTGTCCATGGGCCTCCAGCGCCAGGCGCAGACGCCGGATGCCTTGCAGGGCCTTGCCGGCATGATGATGGGCGGCGGGCATGCACAGATGTTCGACGCCGATGGGGATGGCATTCCCGACAATGCCGCGACACAGGGCAATGATGTGCTCGGCCAGCTGTTTGGCTCGAAGGAAATCAGCCGCGCAGTGGCAGCGCAGGCTTCGGCCGCCAGCGGCATCAGTTCGGCCATCCTGAAGCAGATGTTGCCTGTGATTGCCTCGATGGTGATCGGCGGCCTGTTCAAATCAGCCAACAACCAGGGCATGGGCGATCTGCTCGGGCAGCTTGCGGGCGGCATGCTGGGGGGCGGCCAGCCGCAGCCACAGGCGCAGAACCCGATGGGCGATCTGCTCGGCGGCCTGTTTGGCGGAAAACAGATGGGCGGCCAGCAGGGTGGTCCGATGGGCGGTGGTGCCATGGGCGGCGCGGGCGGCAATATTCTTGGCAGCATTCTGGGCAACCTGATGGGTGGCGCACAGTCGCAGGCGCCCCAGCCGCAGGCAGCACCCCAGTTTGATCCTGCTTCGCTGGGCCTCGATGCGCTGACCAAGATGTTCGATACCGGCCGTCAGGTGCAGGGCCAGCATCAGGATGCGCTGCAATCGATCTTTGATGCCATGCTCAAGGGCCAGAGCCGGTGATCCGAATGCAACAAAAAAGGCGCATGTTACACATCAGGCCCTGAGACGAGAGCGGAACATGCGCCAGAGGCGTCCTGCCAAAGGGGATCAGGCAGGACGTGGAAGGCAGAGATCGTCGCAGTCCGGCGTCATGCGCGCGGTGTTCACAGCCGCATCAGGTCGAAGGCTGCTCCTGATCTGGATCGCGCCCTGAAGCACCTCCGGCACGGGTCGGCGCAGCACCAGCACTTTTGACGGATCATCGCTCCAGCGCACGGCAAGCGCGCCGGACACGTCAGAAGGCAGCAGGCCGATGTCTTTCAGATCGCGCGGGGTCAACTCGCGCAACAGCTGCACCTCGCGGCGATGGCGGCGCGCGCGCAGGAGAGCTTTGCCTTGCGCGGCCAGAAAGGAAACCGGGCCGACCGTCGCCTTGGCGGCAACGGAGAAAGGCTTCGAGGCCAGAAACCTGGCGGCAAGGGTCATGATGAGCATGGCGGGCTCCTTTCAGGGGCAAAGACAGCAGCGCTCCCCGCAGCTTGCGCTGACGTTTCAGGCGGTTCGGCCACGGGGATGAGTCAACCTACAAAAGCGCTGGCCATCAGCCAAGCGAATGATTATCATCCCAATGACCACAAATTCTGATGATAGGGAATCGCCATGGCGCATGTGCTTGACGCAGACCAGCTGAAGACCTTTGTCGCCATCGCCGATACCGGCTCATTCACCCGCGCGGCTGACATCGTGCACAAGACCCAGTCAGCCGTCTCGATGCAGATGAAGCGGCTGGAGGAGCGCGTTGGCCGCCCCCTCTTCGGGCGCGATGGCCGCCATGCAAGGCTGACCGAGGATGGCGAGCGGCTGCTGGATTATGCGCGGCGCATCGTGCGGCTGAACCTCGAATGCGTGGCGAGCTTCACCGAGGCTGACCTGAAGGGCCGCATCCGGCTGGGTGTGCCCGATGATTATGCCGACCGCTATCTGCCAGAGATCCTCGCCCGTTTTGCCCGCTCGAATCCCAAGGCGGAAGTGACCGTTGTTTGCGAGCCGACGCCGATGCTGGCAGAGCGCATTGCCAGCGGCGACATTGATCTGGCCATTGTCACCCATACAGAAGCGCGTGGTCACAGCACGATCATCCGGATCGAACCGCTGCTCTGGGTGACTTCGGCGCGCCACGCCGTGCATGAGGAAGATCCGATTCCGCTGGCACTCGGTCGCCCGACCTGCAACTGGCGGCAAGCTGCGGTGGAAGGGCTGGAACATTCCGGCCGCCGGTTCCGCGTGCTTTATGCCAGCTGGAACTCGACAGCGGTGGGCGCGGCTGTGCTCGCAGGTCTGGCCATCTCGGTGCTGCCAGAGAGCGCGGTCAGGCCCGGCATGCGCATTCTTGGCGCTTCAGACGGGTTCTCGGGCTTGCCCTCATGCAAGATCGGGCTGCTGCGCACCAAGCATGACCCCTCGCTGCTGACGAATGCGCTGGCTGAACACATCGTCCAGAGCCTCGACAATCTGGCGAGCTTCCGGATGGCGGCGGAATAGCGCCGCATCCCTTGAACTGTGCTGGCGTTCAGTAAGCGAGTTCGGTGAAAGCGGGACGGACCGAGCCGCCCCATGCGCCATGGAATTTTTCCAGCAGCGTGTCCGAGACCGTGCGGCCTGTCTCGGCGATCTCGGCGAGGGGTGCGAGATAGGCTGTCTCGTCCTGGCCCTGCGCGTCAAGATGTTTGCGGCGCGCCAGCCCGGCATGGGAGAGCGCCACCACCTCAACAGCGATCTCGCGCAGGCTGCGCCCGCCGATGATGGCCTTGAGGCCGAGGCGCGGCACATCATCGCGAAGCTTCTGGCGCTCTTCCGCGCTCCAGTCCTTCACCAGCTGCCAGGCCGCATCGAGGGCGTTCTTGTCATAGAACAACCCGGTCCAGAAAGCGGGCAGGGCGTTCAGCATGGCTTGCGAGCTCGCATCAGCCCCGCGCATTTCGAGATAGCGCTTCAGCCGGACTTCCGGAAACAGCGTGGACATGTGGTTGGCCCAGTCCGACATCGTCGCGGTCACGCCCGGCATCTGCGGCAGCTTGCCTGCCAGCAGATCGCCGAAGGAAGCACCGCTGACATCGTGATAGGTGTCGCCGCGTTTGACGAAATACATCGGCACTTTCAGCGCCCAATCGACATAGCCCTCATAGGACATGCCCTCGTCGAAGGCGAAAGCCATCATGCCGGAGCGGGCATTGTCCGTGTCGCGCCAGATTTCGGAGCGCATGGATTGCAGGCCGTTGGGGCGGCCTTCTGTGAAAGGGGAGGCAGCAAAAAGCGCGGTTGCCAAGGGCTGCAGCGCCAGCGAAACGCGCAGCTTCTTCACCATGTCGGCCTCGTTGCCGAAGTCGAGATTGACCTGCACCGTGCAGGTGCGGAACATCATGTCGAGACCGCGTGTGCCGACTTTCGGCATGTAGCCCTTCATGATGCTATAGCGCTGCTTGGGCATGACCGGCACATCAGTGCGGCTCCAGAGCGGCGTGTGGCCCAGGCCCAGCAGCCCGATGCCGAAGGGGGCTGCCACCTGCTTGATCTGCGCCAGATGCGCCTGCAATTCGGCGGCTGTCTGATGAAGGGTCTCCACTGGCGCGCCGGACAACTCGAACTGCCCGCCCGGCTCCAGCGAGATGGCGCCGCCACCCGTCACATCGGCGAGCCCAATCGGGTGGTTGCCTTCCATGATCGGTTCCCAGCCGAGCAGGCCCTGCATGCCATCCAGCAGCGCGC
>JAYWHQ010000144.1:0-4862 GCA_043777655.1 Allobosea sp.
GACCTGATCCAGCGCCGCCTGTTCACCGTGCATTTCCACGTCTATGCCGCGCCGGCCTATATCAAGCGGTTCGGCGAGCCGGCCGGTTTCGAAGAGCTCGACAACCACCGCATCTTGTCCTTCGGCGGCTCCTCGCCTTCCTATCTGATGGGCGTGCATTGGCTGGGCACAGCCGGGCGCGATCCCAAATCGCCACGCCCGATCCACCTGATCGTCAACAACATCACGGCGCTCAAGCGTGCTGTTGACAGCGGCGCAGGGCTTGCCGTGCTGCCTGACTATCTGATCGAGCCCGGATCGCCGCTGGTGCGCCTGCTGCGCGATTCCGACATGCCGTCGCTGGAGAGCTATCTGGTCTATCCGGAAGAGATGAAATCGGTCGCGCGCGTGCAGGTTTTCCGCGATTTCCTGATCCAGAAGGCTCAGCGCTGGGCATACTGAGGCCAGAATAAGGCTGACACATGCGTTGAACGCATGACGGCTGCCACTTTTGTTGCATTGCAACATGGCGCTTTAAAGGGCATTTTCTGGTTTCGGTTTTGAGCGGCGTCCGCATTCTCCTCCCGGCGTTGAGGTCGCTCTGTCCGTTCCCCTCCGGGGTATCTTGCCGAAAGGCGATTTGCCCCGAACCTTCAAAGGCCGGCATCCGTCATGCGGATTGTCGGCCTTTTTTTATGTCAAACCGCTGGCTTGCAGACACCGGCGCGGCGGGAAGAAGAGCCCTGCTTTCAGGCCGATCACAGATAAAGCCGCTCGCCTTCCAGCCCCTTGTACATCCCGGCCACCTGTTCGCCATAGCCGTTATAGATGAGGGTTGGCACGCGCTCGCGACTGCCCAGCGGCTGCTCGGTGGCCTGGCTCCAGCGCGGATGGGGCACGGCCGGGTTCACATTGGCCCAGAAGCCGTATTCGGACGCCTGCAATGCTTCCCAGAAGCTCTTGGGGCGCTCGGCCACAAAGCTGATCCGCGTGATCGACTTGATGGATTTGAAGCCATATTTCCATGGCGTTGCCAGGCGAAGCGGCGCGCCGAACTGGTTGGCCAGCGGCTTGCCATAGACACCGGTGACCATCAGCGTGAGATCATTGGCGGCCTCCGCCATGGTGAGCCCTTCGCTGTAGGGCCAGGGATACCAGCGCTGCAACTGGCCGGGCGCGATGGATGGATTGCTGAAGGTCTCGAATCGCACGTACTTCGCCGCGGCCGAGGGGCGCGCCAGCGCGATCAAAGCCTTCAGCGGAAAGCCGGTCCAGGGCACGGCCATGGCCCAGGCCTCGACGCAGCGGAAGCGGTAAAGCCGCTCCTCGATCGGCATCTTGCGGATCAGGTCATCGATGCCAAGCTCCATCGGCGCTTCGACCAGCCCGTCGATCTTCACCGTCCAGGGACGTGTCTTGAGCTTGCGGGCCGCAACCACGACATCCTTCGACGAGCCGAACTCGTAGAAATTGTTGTAAGCCGAGGCCAGCGCCTCATCGGTCAGCGGGCGGTCCAGCGTGAAGCCCGGATTGCGTTTGGCCGGGTAGAGATCAAGCGTCGGATCAGCCGCCTGCGCGGCGGCAATGTCCGGCAAGGCGCCGGCCGCCAGAAGGCCAGCGCCCGCACCCAGCAGGCTGCGCCGGTTGAGAAACGCATGCTCAGGCGTGGCCTGGCTCTCGGGAATGGCCCATGAGGGGGTGCGCTTGATAAGCATGGCAGTTCCTGTTCGCTGACGTGGACTGCACCAGCAAGGCCACAGCTGCCCGATCACCGCAACTCACATGACCGTCAGAAGAATTGCGCGTCAGCAATCCGCAAGCGGTGCGCCTCAGTTGCGCTGGCCCAGTGCCTTCACGATGGCATCGCCCATCTCGATGGTGCTGACGGCGTTCGCACCCGGTGCGGCAATGTCCTTGGTGCGGGTGCCTGCACCCAGCACATCGGCAATCGCGCCATCGAGCAGGTCGGCGGCCTCACCATTGCCGAAGGAATAGCGCAGGCACATCGCAAAGGAGCCGATCATCGCGATCGGGTTGGCGAGCGACTTGCCGGCAATGTCGGGCGCCGAGCCGTGCACGGGCTCATAGAGCGCCTTGCGCTTGCCGGTCTTTGCATCTTCGGCACCCAGCGAGGCGGAGGGCAGCATGCCGAGCGAGCCGGTGAGCATCGCTGCCACATCCGACAGAATGTCGCCAAACAGGTTGTCGGTGACAATCACGTCGTACTGCTTGGGCCAGCGCACCAGCTGCATGGCGCAATTGTCGGCCAGCACATGCTCCAGCTCGACGTCCGCATAGTCAGCGGCATGGAGCGCGGTGACGACCTGCTTCCAGAGCACGCCGGTCTTCATCACGTTGTTTTTCTCGGCCGAAGATACCTTGTTGCGGCGCTTGCGGGCGAGTTCAAACGCGACGCGGGCGATGCGGTCGATCTCGCCGGTGGTGTAGACCTGCGTGTCGACGCCGCGCTTCGAGCCATCTTCCAGGGTCACGATTTCCTTCGGCTCGCCGAAATAGACGCCGCCGGTCAACTCGCGCACGATCATGATGTCGAGGCCTTCGACGACCTCGGCTTTCAATGACGAGGCCGAAGCCAGCGCCGGATAGCAGATGGCGGGGCGCAGGTTGGCAAACAGGCCCAGATCCTTGCGCAGGCGCAGCAGGCCCGCTTCCGGGCGGTGCTGATAGGGCACATCAGCCCATTTCGGCCCGCCGACCGCGCCAAACAGCACGGCATCGGCGGCTTGCGCCAGCGCCATGTCGCTCTCGCTTATGGCCGCCTTGTGCGCATCATAGGCCGCGCCACCGACCAGGCCGGTTTCCAGCGCGAAGGAGGCGACGCCTGCCTTCTCGAACCAGCTGACCACCTTCTGAACTTGCGTCATCACTTCGGGGCCGATGCCATCGCCTGGCAGGAGGAGGAGCTTGTGGTTGGCCATGGTCATCTCGCTGTCGGAAACACAAAATTCAGGCTGCTGGCAGACGTCATCCGCGCTGCAAGCAAATGTTGATGAGCGCTGCTTAGTGTCGGGCGTACAGCGTGGCAAGCTCGGCGCGCGGTCTTTGCGGGCGAGATGGCACGCATCGTGAATTGTCTTTTGTGCACCGGCCTTTCCGTTTCAACGCGGCACAGGCCTGCTCATCAATGGGAAACATGCCGAAGTCGCGTCTCAAGACCGCCGGGTTCATCGTTGGATTGTCGGCCCTTCTGGTCGGTGGCGGCTGGATCGCTGCATCACAGGCGAATGTCCCCGCCAGCGGCAATGCTGAGATTGCGGCGATGCATTTCCAGCCCTATGCGCCGCAGAAAGTGGTCTACCACGTCAATGAGAGTGGCGGTCTGTTTGATCGCAGCTACAAGAACCTGCTGCAGATCGCCCGCAACCATGTCGATGCCGTGGGCAAGGACTGGCTTGATCTGCGCATCGTGCTGCAGGGCGATGGCGCCGGCCTGCTGATGAGCGCGCGCAAGAACAGCGAGCTTGCCCGCCACATTGACGAGCTGAAGCGCGATGGCGTGAAGATCGTGATCTGCCGCTCGACCCTGACACTGCGCCGCATCGATCCTGACACGAAGATGTATGATCTCGCCCGCAGTGACATCGTGCATTCCGGCGTCGGCGAAGCGACGGCGCTGGTGCAGCAGGGCTATGTGTATCTCAAGCCGATTCATTGAGGGCTGCCGACAGGGCTGCGCTGGCACACCGGTGCCTGATCGGGCAACTGGACGCCCTGTTTTGCCTCTGCTAGTGCCGGTTCATGACAAGCGGTCCGGACCATCTCTGCGCGCGACGACGACACGGCTGAGCTGGCTGCCTGTGTCGGCAGCATCCCATGCCTGTGTGTCGCTTCTCTGCTCGTCCGGTGCTTCGCCCATGTCCTCGCTGTCTCTCGCCATCCGCCATGAACTGCCTTCCGACGATGCCGCCATCGAGCGGCTCCATTCGCGCGCCTTCGGGCCGGGCCGCTATGCGCGGACCGCGTTCCGGCTGCGCGAAGGCGGCGGCGGGCATGACCGGGACATGTCGTTTGCCGCCCATGTCGGCACGTTTCTGGTTGGCTCCATCCGGCAGATGCAGGTCGAGGTGGCAGGACGGCCGGCCCTGATGCTGGGGCCGCTGACGGTGGACCCCGCGTTTGAGGGGCGCGGCATTGGCGGTGCACTGATGGCGCGTGCCATTGGGGCTGCGCGCGAAGCAGGGCACAGCCTCATCCTGCTGGTGGGTGACGGGCCCTATTATGCGCGCTTCGGTTTCCGCATGGTGCCGATGGGCCAGATCGCGCTGCCCGGCCCTGTGAATCCCGAACGTTTTCTCGGGCTGGAGCTGGTCGAGGGCGCGCTCTCCGCCAGCCGTGGTCTGGTGACAGCGAAACGATAGCCTTGTCGGGCGAATGGACCCGATCTTCGCGCGCGTCAGGCCCGCTTGAAACGCCGTCCGCTTTCGCCGAGCCAGCCCGCGACCAGCGCCCCAAAGAGCAGCGCCAGCCCGATCAAGCCGAGAAACAGTGGCGAGACCGAGATGCCGCGCACGATGCCGGAATCGGTGATGCGCAGGCCGATCCAGTCAGCGCCCGCATATTGCGTGCCCGAGCGCACCGGCACGATGCGTGGCAGGCTGATCTCGCTGCCGTTCTCCTGCCCGATGCGGCGTGTCGCGCCGGACGTGGCACGCGCCAGCGGCTCCAGCCGCTGCGGATCGCTGATGACATCAACCAGTTCGCGCGGATTGTCGGGGCCAACACTGGCAAAGGCGGTCAGGCTGTCGCCCGTCAGCTTGTGCAGGCCAAACTCGCTGGCGACATAGCGCGCCGTGAACAGGCCGGGCCGTCCGGCTTCCAGCGGTACGGTGCGCACCACGCCATCAGGCCCGGTGATGGTGAGA
>JAYWHQ010000145.1:0-4858 GCA_043777655.1 Allobosea sp.
GCGTTTTCCCGCCCTAGGTTCTCGGATTGAAGTCTGTCAATACCGTGCCGTTCCCGGCATGGGACTTGCTAGACCGGACGCTGGTGACACATGCGCGCAGCCCCCAGAAGAGGAGCTGGCCCGCTCGAACGGAGGCTAACCCATGACAACAACATTCTCGACCATCAGCCGCCGCATGGTGCTTGGTGCTGTGGCTGCCGGCGCCATGATCGCCACCCCGGCGCTGGCGCAGGACAAGGTGCGCTTCGGCACCAACTGGCTCGCCCAGGCCGAGCACGGCGGCTACTATCAGGCCGTGGCTGACGGCACCTATGCCAAATACGGGCTCGACGTCACCATTGTGCAGGGCGGCCCGCAGGCCAACAACCGGCTGCTGCTGCCGGTTGGGCGCATCGATTTCTACATGGGCGGCAACATGATCCAGGCCTTCGCCGCTGTGGAGCAGAACATCCCGACCATCGTCGTCGGCGCCATCTTCCAGAAGGAGCCGCAGGTCCTGATCGCGCATCCGGGTCAGGGCTTTGACAAGTTCACCGACCTGAAGAAGTCCAATTCCATTTTCGTCTCGAAGGAAGGTCTCGCCTCCTACTACCAGTGGATGAAGGCCGAGTTCGGCTTCAAGGAAGAGCAGGTGAAGCCCTACACCTTCAACGCACAGCCCTTCCTGGCTGACAAGCAATCGGTGATGCAGGGTTATCTCTCGTCCGAGCCCTATGCGATCGAGAAGGCGGCTGGCTTCAAGCCAAAGGTGTTCCTGCTGGCCGATGAAGGCTTTGACACCTACTCGACCACCATCGAGACGCGCACCGAGCTGGTCCAGAAAAGCCCTGACATGGTGAAGCGCTTCGTCGAGGCCTCGATCATTGGCTGGTACAACTACCTTTATGGCGACAACAAGCTCGCCAATGCCGCGATCAAGAAAGAAAATCCCGACATGACCGACGACAAGATCGCGAATGGCATCGCGCTCATGAAGGAATACGGCATTGCCGATTCCGGCGACACGCTGAAGAACGGCATTGGCGCCATGACTGACGCCAAGATGAAGAGCTTCTTCGACAAAATGGTGAAAGCCGGCGTGGTCAAGGCCTCTGTCGACTACAAGAAGAGCTACACGCTCGACTTCGTCAACAAGGGCGTCGGCCTCAACCTGCGCCCGAAGGGCTGATCACTTCAGCCAAGACCAACTGCCATCTGGAGCTTCATGGCTCCAGATGGTTATCTCCCAGACATACGGCGTGAGGCGCTCTGTCGGCGCCAGCCCAGACTTGTAACGGATCGATCCTTGGCCCCTGCCACCAAGCCCCTTGTTGCGTTTGCCGAGGTCGGAAAGACATTTTCGAACGGCACGGTGGCGCTGGCAGCGCTCAACCTCGACATCCGCGAAGGCGAGTTCGTCTCGCTGCTCGGCCCCTCCGGCTGTGGCAAATCAACAGCGCTCCGGATGATGGCAGGGCTGGCCGAGGCCAGCACCGGCACGATCACGCGCCCGCCCGCAGCTGAAGACGGGCTGGGTTTCGTCTTCCAGGAGCCGACGCTGATGCCCTGGGCAACGGTGGCAGACAATGTCTGGCTGCCGCTTCGCCTCAAAGGCATCAGCCGCACTGAGGCCGCATCCCGCATCACCGAAGTGTTGGCGCTGGTGGGGCTTGACGGCTTTGCCAACTCCTACCCCCGTGAATTGTCGGGTGGCATGAAGATGCGTGTTTCGATTGCGCGCGCGCTGGTGCTCCGGCCCAAGCTCCTGCTGATGGACGAGCCCTTTGCCGCGCTCGACGAGATCACCCGCTCGAAGCTCAATGATGATCTGCTGCGCATCAAGGTCGAGCGCGATTGCACCATTATCTTCGTCACACACTCGGTCTATGAGAGCGTCTACCTGTCCAGCCGGATCCTGGTGATGGCCGCGCGCCCCGGACGCATCATTGCCGAGATCGATGTCGACGAGCCGATGCCGCGCCCCGAGAGCTTCCGCCGCACGCCCGCCTATATCGATGCCTGCCGCCGTGCCTCTGACGCGCTGCTTGGCGCGCTCGGCAGCCACGATCATCTGTGAGGGAAAAGCGGATGCGTGACCCGGCCATTACAACAAGTCCTTCTCCGGCAAGCGCTGCGACGGCGCGACCTCTCGGCAATGGCGCCTGGCTCGACAGCGGGCTGGTCACGGTTCTGGTGCCGCTGCTGGCGCTGGTGCTGAAACTGCTGCTCTGGGAATGGGTTGTGCAGGCCAACGAAATTCCGCCCTACAAGCTGCCGGCACCTTCCATGATTGCCAAGACACTTGTGGCGGACTGGCACGTGCTGTTCCCGTCCTTTCTGGTGACGATGAAGATCACGCTGCTGAGCCTCATGACAGCGGTCATCAGCGGGGTGCTGCTGGCCATCGCCTTCACTCGCTCGCGCATGGTCGAGCTGTCCTTCACCGATGTCGTGGTGTTCCTGCAGGTTACGCCGCTGATCGCGATTGCACCGCTGCTCATCATCTATTTCGGCGACACGGCGACGGTCTATATCGCCGCCACCATCGTCGCCTTCTTCCCCATCCTGTCGAACACGATGACGGGCCTGCGCTCCACCGATCATGGGCTCGTCAACCTGTTCGATCTTTATGGCGCGGGCGGGCTCCAGCGCCTCACGGTGCTGCAGCTGCCCAACGCCCTGCCCTATTTCCTCACCGGCCTGCGCATTGCCAGCGGGCTCGCGCTGATCGGCGCCATTGTCGCCGAGTTCGTCGCGGGCTCGGCAGGTCAGGGCTCGGGGCTGGCATTCCGCATCGTTGAATCGGGCTATCGCCTCAACATCCCGCGCATGTTCGCCTCGCTCATTCTGGTCTCGCTGGCGGGCGTGATCCTCTATTTCACCTTTGCCTATCTCTCGCACATGGCGCTGCGCAAATGGCATGAAAGCGCCGTGAAAAGGGAGAACTGAGCATGCCGCATCGCACAGCAGCAGGGCTTGGGATGGGGATGGCTGCCAGCGCAGTCAACATCCCCGTCGCGTCGTCATGGCGCCTCGTGAACGCGCATCTGCCGCTGTGCCTGACAGAGGCGGGCGGGCTTGCCGGAGATTCGCAAGGCCTGGCCAAAGTCGACCTGACGATTGAAGACGGCACCGTCAGCTCCATCCTGCCAGCAGGGCTCTCGACGCCTGACGTCGATCAGCCCGCGCTTGACCTTGATGGCGGCATGATCCTGCCGCGCCTTGTCGATTGCCACACCCATCTCGACAAGGGCCATATCTGGCCGCGCCGACCCAACCCGGATGGCACATTTCTGGGCGCGCTCGAAAATGTCGGTACCGACCGCGAGGCCAACTGGTCAGCGGCAGATGTGGCGGCGCGCATGGATTTCAGCCTGCGCTGCGCCTTTGCCCACGGCACGGCGGCGCTCCGCACACATATCGACTCGGTTGGCAGCCAGATCGGCATCTCATGGCCGGTGGCAGCCGAGATGCGCGAACGCTGGGCCGGGCGGATCAAACTGCAGGCAACACCGCTCTTCGGCATCCAGTCCGCACTGGACCCTGCGCACATGAGCGCGGTGGTCGCTGCAGTGAACGCCCATGGTGACGGACTTTTTGGCTGTGTGACCTACATGATCCCGGAGCTGGATCAGGCGCTGGACATCATCTTCACAACCGCAAAGACGCATGGCTACGACCTCGACTTCCATGTTGACGAGACCAACGACCCATCGGCGCGCTCGCTGGAACACATTGCCGATGCTGCCCTGCGCCATCGGTTCACGGGCAAGATTCTCTGTGGCCATTGTTGCTCGCTCACCTTGCAGACGCCGCAGGACGAGGCGCGCATCATCGCCAAGACACATGAAGCCGGCATCGCGGTTGTTTCGCTGCCAATGTGCAACATGTATCTGCAGGACAGGCGCGCCGGGCTGACCCCGCGCTGGCGCGGCGTGACGGCGCTGCACGAGCTGAAGGCAGGCCGTGTTCCTGTGATGGTTGCATCCGACAACACGCGCGACCCGTTCTATGCCTATGGCGATCTCGATCTGCTGGAGGTGCTGCGCGAGGCCACACGCATCGCGCATCTCGACCATTCGGGAACAGATTGGGTGCGCGCCATTTCGTCTGCGCCCGCTGACCTGATGGGAATGCCGCATGCTGGCCGAATCAGCGCAGGCCAGCCGGCCGATCTCGTTGTCTTGAGCGCGCGCAACTGGAGCGAAGCTTTCTCGCGGCCACAGGGTGACCGCACCGTGCTCGTCAATGGCCGCCCAATCGACACCCGACTGCCCGACTATCGCGAACTTGATTCCCTGATGACAGCCAGATGAGAACCGCATGAGCGCCCGCTATGACATTGCCAAGCTGAAATCCCGTCTGGGTGCCATCCGCACCGAGGACAACCCGGCGCTGGTGAAGCAGAAGAGCCGTGATTTCTACTGGTATTCACCCACGCTAAAGCGCCAGCTCGATCACGTGACTGGTGACATTCTGGTGGCCCCCACCACGCAGGACGAGGTTCTGCAGACATTAGCGGTGGCTCATGAGCTGGGCATCCCGGTGACACCGCGCGGCACAGGCACAGGCAACTATGGCCAGGCCATGCCGCTCTCGGGCGGCATCGTTCTGGACCTGTCGGGCTTCAACAAGGTGACGGCCATCCATCCTGGCCGCTTCACTGCCGAGCCCGGCGCCATCATGGCGAAGATCGACAAGGAAACGCGTCCCGGCGGGCAGGAGCTGCGCCTGCATCCATCCACCTATCACACAGCATCTGTCGGCGGATTTGTCGCTGGCGGTTCTGGTGGCGTCGGCTCGATCAAGTGGGGGGGCTTGCGCGATTATGGCAACATCATCCGGCTGAAAATTGCCACGATGGAGGCGACGCCGCGCA